>NZ_JAJSZC010000072.1:0-33694 GCF_036815105.1 Streptomyces sp. IBSBF 3136 | reverse complement strand
GAGCAGGACCCCGCCGAGTGGCCCCAGCTGCGCCGGGCCGGCGCCCACGAGGCCGCCGAGCGGCTGGCCGCCGAGGCCAGGGCCGGGCTCATGCGGGACGTCGACCACGCGCGGATCAGCCGGGCCTGGCACGGCGTGCGGACGGGCTCGCACAGCCTCGCGTCCTTCACCGGCGCCGTGCTGCAGGACGGCTCGGCCGCCTGCCCGCACCCCTCGGGCGAGCGCGACCTGCCCGCCCGGCACGCCCGCCACGACCTGCTCACCGGCCAGGTACGCCTCGGCACCACCGCCGACGACGCCCGCAACCCGTACCACTACCGCGGCTCCGGCCTCGCCCTCGACCCCGAACTGCTCGGCACCTCGCTGCTCGCCGTCGGCCCGGCCGGGTCCGGGAAGACCGGCGCGGTCGTCCGGCCGCTCGCCGAGTCGCTGTGCCTGCACGCCCTCACCGGGAAGGCCGCCGTGGTGGCCGTCGGCGCGGCGGGCGCGGGGCTCGGCCCGGCCGAGGCGTACGACGTCGTGGTGCGCGTCGGGCACCCCGACTCCGTCCACGACCTCGACCTCTACGGCGGCACCACCGACCCGGACGAGGCCGCCGCCATACTCGCCGAGGCCCTCGTCGGCGACCTCGCCGACCCGCACCCCGGCGGCGACAGCCGCCGCTCCACCACCGTCCTCGCCCAGCTCCTCGGGCCCTTCCGCGCCGTCCACGACCGGTTCCCCTCGGTCCCCGAGCTGCGGCAGCTCCTCGACGGCACGCCGGGCCCGCTGGCCGCACTGCGCAAGGCGCTCACCGACACCGGGCAGGAGGCGCTGCTCAGGGAACTCGACGCCCGCGAGCGGCAGATGGCCCACCCCGGCGACGTCGGCGCGGTGCTGGCCGACCGCATCGCGCTGCTCGACCGGCCCGCCTTCGCCGGCTTCTTCGACACCTCGGGGCAGTCCCGGCCGTTCTCGCTCAAGGCCCTCGACCACCCGGTGCGCGTCCGCATCGACCTGCCCCAGCGCGGGCACGCCGACGCCTCCCGGATCCTGGCCCGGCTGGTGCTCGCCCAGTTCACGGCCAGTGTGACCGTCCGGGAGGACCGGTCGCTGTTCGCCTGCCTGCTGCTGGACGACGCCTCCGGTGTGGTCACCCCGGAGGCGGTGCGCGGCATCCAGCGGCTGCGCTCCGCGAACGCGGGGGTCGTGCTGACCCTGCGCACCCTGGACGACGCCCCCCGGCCGCTGCGCGGACCGCTGCTCGGCGCCACCGGGTGCCGGATGGCGCTGGCCGGGCTGACCCCGTGGGACGGCCAGGACTTCGCCGAGGTGTGGGGCAAGGAGTGGACCGAGACCCGGGACGTCACCGACCGGCAGATCATCGCCGAGACCCCGGCCGGCAAGGTCGTGCACATGCTGCGCCGGGTCATCACCGGACAGGCGCCCACCGCCCGCGCGGTCACCGTCCGCCAGGTCGAGCGGGAGCGCTGGTCGGCCTCCGAGCTGGCGCACGGGGTGCCGCCGGGCCACGCGGTGCTGTCGCTGACCACGGTGCGGGGCGAGCACGCGCCGCCCCTGCTGGTGGACCTGCGCGGCTGAGCCGCCCGGGCGCGGTGCCCGGGACGGGGCCGGGACGCGGGAGGCCCGGACGGCGGGAGGCTCGGACGGCGAGGGGCGCGGCCTGCCGGGAGGCCGGGGAGCAGCGGCCCCCAGGCCGTTCTCCGGTATGTCCATAGCGTCAGCGGGTGACCGTACGGTGAGGCAGAATCGGCATAGGTCGTTCATACGCGGCGGCCAAAAGATCTCGGTTCTCCCAGACCTGAAGGCACGATGCCCCCGACTCTCGCCTCGCTCGTCCACCACTCCGCGCTCAAGCTGACCGTGCGGGCCGGCGAGGACCGCCTCGACGTCCCCGTGCGCTGGGCGCACGTGAGCGAGCTGGCCGACCCCGTGCCCTACATGGAGGGCGGCGAGCTGCTGCTGATCACCGCGCTCAAGCTGGACGCGGAGGATCCCGAGGTCATGCGGCGCTACGTCAAGCGGCTGGCCGGGGCTGGGGTGGTCGGGCTCGGGTTCGCCGTCGGGGTCAACTACGAGGAGATCCCCAAGGCCCTCGTGGACGCCGCCGAGGAGGAGGGGCTGCCGCTGCTCGAGGTGCCGCGCCGCACCCCGTTCCTCGCCATCAGCAAGGCCGTCTCCGCCGCGATCGCCGCCGACCAGTACCGGGCCGTGACGGCGGGCTTCGCCGCCCAGCGCGAGCTGACCAAGCAGGCCCTCAACGCCGGGCCCGAGGGCCTGCTCGCCGCGCTCGCCGCGCAGGTCGACGGGTGGGCGGCCCTGTACGACGCCTCGGGCGCAGTCGTCGCCACCGCACCCGAGTGGGCCGGCCGCCGGGCCGCCCGGCTCACCGCGGAGGTCGAGCGGCTGCGGGAGCGGCCCGCCCCCGCCTCCTCGGTGGTCGGCGGCCCCGACTACGAGGACCGGGTGGAACTGCACTCCCTGGGGACCGGCCGCCGCCCGCGCGCCGCGCTCGCCGTCGGCACCGCCGCCGCCCTCGGCACCGCCGAGCGGTACGCCGTGCACTCCGCGATCGCCCTGCTCACCCTCACCACCGAACGCTCCCGCTCGCTGCACGCGGCCGAGCAGCGCATCGGGGCCGCCGTGCTGCGCATGCTGCTCGCCGGGGAGCCGGACCACGCCCGGACCGTCGCCGGGGACCTGTACGGCGGCCTGCTCGACGCGCCCTTCCGGATGGTGGTCGCCGAGCCGGTGTCGGGCGCCGACCCGCTGGGCGCGCTCGCCGAGACGGTCGAGGCGGCCGCGGCCCGCTCCGGTGAGGCGGTGCTGGCCGTGCCGGAGGGGGAGCGGCTCGTGGTGCTGGCCGCGGACGGGGGCGCGGCGGTGGCCGCCTGCGTCGCGCACGCGACGGCGCTGGAGACCGTGCGGGCCGTCCCCGAGCAGGCGACCGGCGAGGAGGACGAACTGGTCGTCGGCCTGTCCGCGCCGGCCGGGCCGATCGCCGCTGCCGCCGCCTACAAGCAGGCCGAGCAGGCGCTGTCGGTGGCCCGGCGGCGCGGGCGGTTCCTGGTGGAGCACGAGCAGCTCGCGGCCGGCTCGGTGCTGCCGCTGCTGGCCGACGACGCGGTCAGGGCGTTCGCCGACGGGCTGCTGCGGGCGCTGCACGAGCACGACGCGACCGGCCGCGGCGACCTGGTGGCCTCCCTGCGCGCCTGGCTGTCCCGGCACGGCCAGTGGGACGCGGCCGCGGCCGACCTCGGTGTGCACCGGCACACCCTCCGGTACCGGATGCGCCGGGTCGAGGAGATTCTCGGGCGCTCCCTGGACGATCCCGACGTACGGATGGAGCTGTGGCTGGCCCTGAAGGCGACCTCGAACGAGTAGCCGCCTAGGACAAACCGGCGTGTCCCCGGGCCGTACTGCTACGGCTCGGACAAGCCCCCGCCCGCCGCGCCAGCCCTACCGTGGAGCACGAGAGCAGGAACCACCTTCGACGCGGAAAGGCCGGGACGTACATGACTTCCAGCCACGCCTTCTGGCTCGCCGGCCGCCAGGTCACCGGCGAGGACACCTTCGACGTCACCTCCCCGTGGGACGGCCGGGTCGTCGGCACGGTCAGCGTGCCGACCGAGGCCCAGGTCGAGGAGGCGGTGGCCGCCGCGTACGCCGTACGGGACGAGTTCGCCGCCACCCCGGCGCACGTCCGCGCCGCCGCCCTCGACCACGTCAGCAAGCGCCTGGTCGAGCGCACCGAGGAGATCGCCCAGCTGATCTCCGCCGAGAACGGCAAGCCGATCAAGTGGGCCCGGGGCGAGGTCGGCCGTGCCGTCTCCGTCTTCCGCTTCGCCGCCGAGGAGGCCCGCCGCTTCAACGGCGGCGAGGCCCAGCGCCTCGACACCGACGCCGGCGGCCAGGGCCGTCTGGCGCTCACCCGCCGCTTCCCGAAGGGCGTCGTGCTCGGCATCGCGCCGTTCAACTTCCCGTTGAACCTGTGCGCCCACAAGGTCGCCCCGGCCATCGCCGCCGGCGCGCCGATCATCCTCAAGCCGGCCCCGGCCACCCCGCTGTCCGGCCTGATCCTCGGCGACCTGCTCGCCGAGACCGAGCTGCCCGCCGGCTCCTGGTCGATCCTGCCGGTCTCCAACGACCGCATGCCCGCCCTGGTCCAGGACGAGCGCCTGCCGGTGATCTCCTTCACCGGTTCGGAGAAGGTCGGCTACGCGATCATGGACTCGGTGCCGCGCAAGCACTGCACGCTGGAGCTGGGCGGCAACGGCGCGGCCGTCGTGCTCGCCGACTTCGCGAGCGACGCCGACCTGGACCGGGCCGCGACCCGCATCGCGACCTTCTCCAACTATCAGGGCGGCCAGTCCTGCATCTCGGTGCAGCGGGTGATCGCCGACGCCTCCGTCTACGACCGTCTGCTGCCGCGCATCGTGGCGGCCGTCGAGGCCCAGGTCACCGGCGACCCGTCCGACGCCTCGACCGACGTCGGCCCGCTGGTCAGCGAGGACGCCGCCAAGCGCGTCGAGTCGTGGGTGGACGAGGCCGTCTCGGCCGGGGCGAAGCTCCTGGCCGGCGGCAAGCGGGACGGCGCCTCCTACGCGCCGACCGTGCTGACCGAGGTGCCCGCCGACACGACGATCTCCTGCGAAGAGGTCTTCGGCCCGGTCCTCACCGTGCAGAAGGTGGACGGCGAGGCCGAGGCGTTCGCCGCGGTCAACGACTCCAAGTACGGCCTCCAGGCGGGTGTGTTCACGCACGACCTCCAGGCCGCCTTCCGCGCCCACCGCGCGCTGGAGGTCGGCGGTGTCGTCGTCGGCGACGTCCCGTCCTACCGTGCCGACCAGATGCCGTACGGCGGCGCCAAGCAGTCCGGTGTCGGCCGCGAGGGCGTGAAGTTCGCGATGGACGACTACACGTACGAGCGCGTGCTGGTCCTCACCGGACTCGCCCTGTGACCTGTCACGCACGGGTCCGAAAAGACTGACCTGCCACGGACAGGTCGGACAGGACGGCCGCAGCCCACTGTGCGGGGGCTGCGGCCGTTCCCGCGTCCGCGTAATGCTGTGCTCCGGTAAAGGATTCGGCATCGACCGGTCAACAGTCTTGTTATGTGCATGACTCACTCGATGGGATGCGAGTCGACCACCACGTCCGACCGCGGACCACTCAGGGGAACACATGCACATAGCCCGCACCGGGCGCGGCGTCGCGGCCTGCGCCGCCACCGCCGCCCTCGCCGCCGCCGCGCTGGCGACCACCTCGGGAGCCGGCGCCACCGCCGCCGCGCCCGCCGCCGTACCGCACACCAAGGCGGTCCCGGCCGTCGCCGGCCACACGCTGGTGCGCGGTGTGGCCGACCCGCTGCCCATCGGGCAGTGCGAGACCAAGTGGCACATCGCCTGCTACAACCCGCTCCAGTACCGCACCGCGTACCACCTGAACGGGCTGTACCGGCAGGGCGTCACGGGCAAGGGGCGCACCATCGTCATCGTCGACTCGTTCGGCTCCCCGACCGTCCAGCACGACCTGGACGTCTACAGCAGGCAGTTCGGGCTGCCCAGCACCAAGGTCAAGGTGGTCAAGTGGGGCCACGTCCCCGCCTTCGACCCCAAGAACTCGGAGATGACCGGCTGGGCCGGCGAGACCACCCTGGACGTCGAGCTGGCCCACGCCGTGGCGCCCGGCGCGAAGATCGTCCTGGTGGAGACCGCGGTCTCCGAGACCGAGGGCACCACCGGCCTGCCGGAGATGATGAGCGCCGAGAAGCACCTCGTCGACCAGGGCGTCGGCGACGTCATCAGCCAGAGCTTCGGCGCCACCGAGAACACCTTCCCCGGGTTCGCCCGCGGTGACTTCTCCAGCATCAAGAAGCTGCGCTACGCCTTCGAGGACGCCCACCGCAAGCACGTGACCGTGCTCGCCGCCTCCGGCGACGGCGGTGCCACCGACATGAAGGCGGACGGCAAGCACTACTACGACAAGCGGGTCAACTCCTGGCCCTCCTCGGACCCGCTGGTCACCTCGGTCGGCGGCACCCAGCTCCACCTGAACGACCAGGGCGACCGGGTGAAGCCCGACAGCGTCTACAACGACTACGGCGCCGGCGGCGGCGGCCAGTCCCACGTGTTCACCCGCCCGTCGTTCCAGAACGGCGTGCGGCACACCGTCGGCGCCCGCCGCGGCACCCCGGACGTGTCGATGACGGCCGCGGTCGACGGCGGCGCGTGGATCTACTCCAGCTACGACCCGACCGCCACGGGCTGGGACGTCACCGGCGGCACCAGCGAGGCCACCCCGATCTTCTCGGGCATCGTCGCCCTCGCCGACCAGGTCGCCGGCCACCGGCTTGGTGACATCAACGCGGCGCTGTACGCGCTGTCCGCCCGCCACGAGGCCACCACCGGTGTCGTCGACGTCGCCGACGGCACGAACAACAGCTACCAGGGCGTCACCGGCTACAAGGCGGTCAAGGGCTACGACATGGCCACCGGCGTGGGCACGGTCAACGCCCTGCGCTTCGTGCCCGCGCTCGCCCGGGCGGCCCGCCACGGCTGACGCGGCACCGTGACGAAGGGACCCGGCACCGCTGCCCGACCGGTGCCGGGCTCCTGCGGAACCTCGACCGGAGAAGCCGACGTGCGCGAGCCGCAGCGGGCCGCGCAGTCCGAGCCGGACGTCGTGGACGCCGGCGATGGCGGCGATCCGCGCGCCGAGAGTGGTGCGGGCGCACACGGTAGAGCCCTTCCAGCGGGACCAGCAGGTCCTCCCCGGCCCAGCCGCGCAGCCCACCCCACCACCGGCAGCACCGCGCCGTCCCGCAGGAACAGCGGGATACGGTCCAGCGACGCCGGCACCGTCACCGTCACACCGCCCTCGTCTCACCCGTTCAGAGGTCCGAGGGAACTCCAGGAACAGCGGCCGCATCACCGGCAGCCCCTCCTCGTGCGCCTCCCGCACCACCGCCGGCAGATACGAAGCGCTTCGACACCCGGCAAGGCTCTTTTCCCGTGGCGCCGCACCCCACCGGCCGACGGCAAGTACGTCCCCGCGTCGACCGATCGGACCGCGAGGGGTGGTGGGGTCGGCCCGTTTCGGGTACCAACGATCCAGTAGCACCGGTCGGTAAGGACCGGTCCCCATCGTCCCTCTTCGCGGCGAGGTGAGCCTCAATGTCCGCCACCACCACCCCACGCACCACCGTCACCGAGCGCGAGGCGCGCCAGGTGGCGGAGGCCGCCCGGGAGCAGGACTGGCGCAAGCCCAGCTTCGCCAAGGAACTGTTCCTCGGCCGCTTCCGGCTCGACCTCATCCACCCCCACCCCCTCCCCGACGCCGAAAGCGTGCGCCGCGGCGAGGAGTTCCTCACCAGACTGCGCGCCTTCTGCGAGTCCACCGTCGACTCCGCCCGCATCGAACGCGAGGCCCGCATCCCCGACGAGGTCGTCGCCGGCCTGAAGGAACTCGGCGCCCTCGGCATGAAGATCGACCCCAAGTACGGCGGCCTCGGCCTCACCCAGCTGTACTACAACAAGGCCCTCGCCCTCGTCGGCTCCGCGA
Source organism: Streptomyces sp. IBSBF 3136 (assembly GCF_036815105.1). Taxonomy (NCBI): domain Bacteria; kingdom Bacillati; phylum Actinomycetota; class Actinomycetes; order Kitasatosporales; family Streptomycetaceae; genus Streptomyces; species Streptomyces sp. IBSBF 3136. Next base: position 26,131 of record NZ_JAJSZC010000072.1, on the reverse strand, counting down.
GCCCGGCCGTCGGCGCCCTGCTCTCCGCCCATCAGTCGATCGGCGTACCGCAGCCCCTGAAGATGTTCGGCACCCAGGAGCAGAAGGACACCTTCCTGCCCCGCTGCGCCCGCACCGACATCTCCGCCTTCCTGCTCACCGAGCCCGACGTCGGCTCCGACCCGGCACGCCTCGCCACCACCGCCGTCCCCGACGGCGACGACTACGTGCTCGACGGCGTCAAACTGTGGACCACCAACGGAGTCGTCGCCGACCTGCTCGTCGTGATGGCGCGGGTCCCCGCCTCCGAGGGCCACAAGGGCGGCATCACCGCCTTCGTCGTGGAGGCCGGCTCCGAGGGCATCACCGTCGAGCACCGCAACGCCTTCATGGGCCTGCGCGGCATCGAGAACGGCGTCACCCGCTTCCACCAGGTACGCGTCCCCGCCGCGAACCGGATCGGCCCCGAGGGCGCCGGTCTGAAGATCGCCCTCACCACCCTCAACACCGGCCGGCTCTCCCTGCCCGCGATGTGCGCCGGCGCCGGCAAGTGGTGCCTGAAGATCGCCCGCGAATGGGCGGCGGAACGCGAACAGTGGGGCAAGCCGGTCGCACTGCACGAGGCCGTCGGCTCCAAGATCAGCTTCATCGCGGCCACCACCTTCGCCCTGGAGGCCGTCCTCGACCTCTCCTCGCAGATGGCCGACGAGGACCGCAACGACATCCGCATCGAGGCCGCCCTCGCCAAGCTCTACGGTTCCGAGATGGCCTGGCTGATGGCCGACGAACTGGTCCAGATCCGCGGCGGCCGCGGCTACGAGACGGCCGAGTCGCTGGGGGCACGCGGCGAGCGCTCCGTCCCGGCCGAGCAGATCCTGCGCGACCTGCGCATCAACCGCATCTTCGAGGGCTCGACGGAGATCATGCACCTCCTCATCGCCCGCGAGGCCGTCGACGCCCACCTCTCGGTCGCCGGCGACCTCATCGACCCCGACAAGTCCCTCTCCGACAAGGCCAGGGCGGGCGCCAACGCGGGCGTCTTCTACGCCAAGTGGCTGCCGAAACTGGTCGCCGGACCCGGCCAGCTCCCCTCCGCCTACAACGAGTTCAAGCACGGCGTCGACCTCTCGGGCCACCTGCGCTACGTCGAACGGCACGCCCGCAAGCTCGCCCGGTCCACCTTCTACGCCATGTCCCGCTGGCAGGGCCGCATGGAGACCAAACAGGGCTTCCTCGGCCGGATCGTCGACATCGGCGCCGAACTGTTCGCCATGAGCGCGGCCTGCGTACGCGCCGAGCGGCTGCGCGGCGAGGGCGAGCACGGCCGCGAGGCCTACCAACTCGCCGACGCCTTCTGCCGCCAGTCCCGCATCCGCGTCGAGGAACTCTTCGCCCGGCTGTGGACCAACACCGACGACCTCGACCGCAAGGTCGTCAAGGGCGTCCTCGGCGGCGCCTACACCTGGCTGGAGGAAGGCATCGTCGACCCCTCGGGCGAGGGCCCCTGGATCGCGGACGCCACCCCCGGCCCCAGCGAACGCGAGAACGCCCGCCGCCCCTACGGGGCCTAGCCTCACTCGGCCGAACCGGCTCCCGCTCCCCACTCGGGGCGGGAGCCGGAGCGCGCACCCCAGTGCGCCCCACGCGCCCCCACGCACCGCAATCCACCCCGCCGCACCCCAGTGCGCCCCCGCGACCGCGGCCATCCCTCGGCATGGCTCGGTCATCCCTCCGCATGGCTCGGTCATCCCTCGGCCGTCCCCGACCGTTCCTCACCCGCTCCTCACAAGAGGACAACCGCTCCATCCGGCGACGAAACCCGGCAACGCACCCGCCCGAGGGACGCCCTGTCCAGGCGGCCGCGGCTTGCGGCCACAATGGAGGGCATGACCGACAGTCCCGCCAGTCCCGCACCCCTCGCCGACCCGCACCTCGTGTACGACCCCCTCGCGGGAGACGGCCCGAAGGACGTGGTGATCCTCGGCTCCACCGGGTCCATCGGAACCCAGGCCATCGACCTCGTACTGCGCAACCCCGACCGCTTCCGGGTCACCGCCCTCTCCGCGAACGGCAGCCGCACGGCCCTGCTCGCCGAGCAGGCCCACCGGCTGCGGGTGCGCGCCGTGGCGGTCGCCCGCGAGGACGCCGTGCCGGCCCTGCGCGAGGCCCTGGCCGAGCGGTACGGCGCCGGGGAGCCGCTCCCCGAGATCCTCGCCGGACCGGACGCGGCCACCCACCTCGCCGCCTCCGACTGCCACACCGTGCTCAACGGCATCACCGGCTCCATCGGCCTCGCGCCCACCCTCGCCGCCCTGGAGACCGGCCGCACCCTCGCGCTGGCCAACAAGGAGTCGCTGATCGTCGGCGGGCCCCTGGTCAAGGCGCTGGCCAAGCCCGGGCAGATCATCCCGGTCGACTCCGAGCACGCCGCGCTCTTCCAGGCCCTCGCCGCCGGCACCCGCGCCGATGTACGCAAGCTGGTCGTCACCGCCTCCGGCGGCCCCTTCCGCGGCCGCACCAAGGCGGAACTGGCGGACGTCACCGTCGAGGACGCCCTCGCCCACCCCACCTGGGCCATGGGCCCGGTCATCACGATCAACTCGGCGACCCTCGTCAACAAGGGCCTCGAAGTCATCGAGGCGCACCTGCTCTACGACATTCCCTTCGACCGCATTGAGGTCGTCGTGCATCCGCAGTCGTATGTCCACTCGATGGTCGAGTTCACCGACGGATCCACGATCGCCCAGGCGACGCCCCCCGACATGCGGGGGCCGATCGCCATCGGTCTGGGCTGGCCCGAACGCGTTCCCGACGCGGCGCCCGCCTTCGACTGGAGCAAGGCCTCCACCTGGGAGTTCTTCCCGCTGGACAACGAGGCCTTCCCCTCGGTGAACCTCGCCCGGCACGTGGGACAGCTCGCGGGGACCGCCCCGGCGGTGTTCAATGCGGCCAACGAGGAGTGCGTCGAGGCTTTCCGCACCGGCGCACTGCCCTTCAACGGCATCATGGAGACCGTCACCCGGGTCGTCGAGGAGCACGGCACCCCGGTCACGGGAACCTCACTCACCGTGTCGGACGTCCTCGAAGCGGAGACCTGGGCGCGGGCCCGGGCGCGCGAACTGACAGACCGGACCGCGGAGGCGCGTGCATGACGACCCTGATGTTCATCCTCGGCATAGTGGTCTTCGCGGTCGGCCTGCTCGTCTCGATCGCCTGGCACGAGCTGGGGCACCTGTCCACGGCCAAGCTCTTCGGCATCCGTGTCCCGCAGTACATGGTCGGCTTCGGCCCCACCATCTGGTCGCGCAACAAGGGCGAGACCGAGTACGGCATCAAGGCCGTCCCGCTCGGCGGCTACATCCGCATGATCGGCATGTTCCCGCCCGACGAGGCCGGACGGGTCTCCGCCCGCTCCACCTCGCCGTGGCGCGGCATGATCGAGGACGCCCGCTCGGCGGCCTTCGAGGAACTCAAGCCCGGTGACGAGACGCGCATGTTCTACACGCGCAAACCGTGGAAGCGGGTCATCGTCATGTTCGCGGGCCCGTTCATGAACCTGATCCTCGCGATCGGCCTGTTCCTCACCGTCCTGATGGGCTTCGGCATCCAGCAGGAGACCACCAGCGTCGAGTCCGTCTCGCCCTGCGTCATCGCGCAGAGCCAGCACCGCGACAGCTGCAAGAAGTCCGACCAGGCGTCCCCGGCCGCGGAAGCCGGCATGAAGGCGGGCGACAAGATCGTCTCGTTCGGCGGAGTACCGACCAACGACTGGAACACCCTCTCGGACCTGATCCGGCAGAGCGCGGGCAAGGACGTCGCGATCGTCGTCGACCGCAAGGGCCAGGAGCTGACCCTGCACGCGAAGATCGCCACCAACCAGGTCGCCAAGAAGGACTCCAGCGGCACCTACGTCCAGGGTCAGTACGTGAAGGCCGGCTTCCTCGGCTTCAGCGCGGCCCACGGTGTCGTGAAGCAGGACTTCGGCCAGTCCGTGACCTGGATGACCGACCGGGTCGGCGACGCCGTCGACTCGCTCGTCGCCCTGCCCGGCAAGATCCCGGCCCTGTGGAACGCGGCCTTCGGCAACGGCCCGCGCGAGCCGGACTCCCCGATGGGCATCGTCGGCGCGGCCCGCGTCACCGGCGAGATCGCCACGCTCCACATCCCGGCCTCCCAGCAGTTGGCCATGGCCCTCTTCGTGGTCGCCGGGTTCAACCTCTCCCTGTTCCTGTTCAACATGCTCCCGCTGCTCCCGCTCGACGGCGGGCACATCGCGGGCGCCCTGTGGGAGTCCCTGAGGCGCAACGTGGCCCGCGTCCTGCGCCGCCCCGACCCGGGCCCGTTCGACGTGGCCCGGCTGATGCCGGTGGCCTACGTGGTGGCCGGGATCTTCGTCTGCTTCACGATCTTGGTCTTGGTGGCGGACATCGTTAACCCGGTCAAAATCAGTTAGCCTCCGGCGTTCGAGGCGGCCCGCGAGCCTTGGTTTGCGGGCCGCCTCCCATCGAGTGGGTTTGCCGGGTGGGATGTGTCGGCGTCCGGGGCAGTGCCGTAATCTCGAAGCCTGGAGCCCGCCGTTCACGGGACCGGACCTTGATCCACGACTTGGGGTTGCACAGCAGATGACTGCGATTTCTCTCGGCATGCCGTCCGTTCCGACCAAGCTCGCCGAGCGCCGCAAGAGCCGGCAGATCCAGGTCGGCTCCGTGGCGGTCGGCGGGGACGCGCCTGTCTCGGTGCAGTCGATGACGACGACGCGCACGTCCGACATCGGTGCCACGCTCCAGCAGATCGCCGAGCTGACCGCGTCCGGCTGCCAGATCGTCCGCGTCGCCTGCCCCACCCAGGACGACGCCGACGCCCTCGCCACCATCGCCCGCAAGTCGCAGATCCCGGTCATCGCGGACATCCACTTCCAGCCCAAGTACGTGTTCGCGGCCATCGAGGCCGGCTGCGCCGCCGTCCGCGTCAACCCCGGCAACATCAAGCAGTTCGACGACAAGGTCCGGGAGATCGCCAAGGCCGCCAAGGAGCACGGCACCCCGATCCGCATCGGGGTCAACGCCGGCTCCCTGGACCGCCGTCTGCTCCAGAAGTACGGCAAGGCGACCCCCGAGGCGCTGGTGGAGTCGGCCCTGTGGGAGGCGTCCCTCTTCGAGGAGCACGACTTCCGCGACATCAAGATCTCCGTCAAGCACAACGACCCGGTCGTCATGATCGAGGCGTACCGGCAGCTCGCCGAGGCCTGCGACTACCCGCTGCACCTCGGCGTGACCGAGGCCGGCCCGGCCTTCCAGGGCACCATCAAGTCGGCCGTCGCCTTCGGCGCCCTGCTCTCCCAGGGCATCGGCGACACCATCCGCGTCTCCCTCTCGGCCCCGCCGGCCGAGGAGGTCAAGGTCGGTCTGCAGATCCTGGAGTCGCTGAACCTCAAGCAGCGCGGCCTGGAGATCGTCTCCTGCCCGTCCTGCGGCCGCGCCCAGGTCGACGTCTACAAGCTCGCCGAGGAGGTCACCGCCGGCCTCACCGGCATGGACGTCCCGCTGCGCGTCGCCGTCATGGGCTGCGTGGTGAACGGACCGGGCGAGGCCCGCGAGGCCGACCTCGGCGTCGCCTCCGGCAATGGCAAGGGCCAGATCTTCGTCAAGGGCGAGGTCATCAAGACCGTCCCCGAGTCCAAGATCGTGGAGACCCTCATCGAGGAGGCCATGAAGCTCGCCGAGCAGATGGAGGCCGAGGGCGTCACCTCCGGCGAGCCGTCCGTCTCGGTCGCCGACTGAGCGCCCCGCGGGAGCGCGGGGGAGCGCGCGACGAGGCACCACCGACGTGCGGCCGCCCGGTGACCGGTAACGCCCCGAATTCCGGGGCGCACCGCCAAAGCGGCGCGGCTATAGTGCGGAGATCAGCAGAACCCCAGGGTGAGGCCCCGCACGTGTTGACCCAGACCACCTCACGGGTGCTCGAACCGAGCGACCTTGACGCCGCGCTCGCCGTCCTCGACCGCGAGCCGGTCGCGAACGCCTTCGTGACCTCCCGGGTCCAGGTCGCGGGCCTTGACCCGTGGCGGCTCGGCGGCGAGATGTGGGGCTGGTACGAGGACGGCATGCTCACGTCCCTGTGCTACGCGGGCGCCAACCTCGTACCGATCTGCGCCACCCCGCGGGCCGTACGCGCCTTCGCGGACCGGGCCAGGAGGGCGGGGCGGCGCTGCTCCTCGATCGTCGGGCCGGCCGGGCCCACCGCCCGGCTGTGGCGCCTTCTCGAACCCCAGTGGGGTCCCGCCCGCGAGGTCCGGGCCCACCAGCCGCTGATGGTCACCGACCAGATGCCTGCCGACATCGCCCCGGACCCCTACGTCCGTCGCATCCGCAAGGACGAGATGGAGATGATCATGCCGGCCTGCGTGGCGATGTTCACCGAGGAGGTGGGCGTCTCCCCGCTGGCCGGGGACGGCGGGCTGCTCTACCAGGCCCGGGTGGCCGAGCTCGTCGGTTCCGGGCGTTCCTTCGCCCGCCTCGACGACGAGGGCAGGGTGGTCTTCAAGGCGGAGATCGGCGCGGCGACGCGCCATGCCTGTCAGATCCAGGGGGTGTGGGTGGCGCCGGAGTACCGGGGTCGTGGCCTGGCGGCGCCCGGCATGGCCGCCGTCCTGCGGTACGCGCTGGCCGACGTGGCCCCGGTGGTCAGCCTCTACGTCAACGACTTCAACACGGCGGCCCGGCGGACGTACCGGCGGGTGGGCTTCCAGGAGACCGGTGCGTTCATGAGCGTGTTGTTCTAGCCGGAGGCCGGGGCCGGGGGCGGCCCCCCGGGCCCGGGGCGCGCGGGCCGTGCCGGACGGTTGCGGGCGCCGGCGCCCGGTCACCCGCGGGTGCGCCGGTGCCCGGTCACCCGCGGGTGATCGCCCTGTACGCTCCCCGCATGGACGTCGTGATCGGCCCCCTGGACCTCACCGCCCACGTCGACGAGGCCCTGGCGGTGCAGGCCGTCGCCTTCGGGCTGGGCGCCGAAGAGGTCGCCGTACGCCGCCAGATCGTCCAGCGGCACATGCAGTACAGGGGTGCGCGCGCCCTCGGTGCCACCAGCCGCGGCCGCCTGGTCGGTTTCGTCTACGGGATGCCCAACTCCCGCACCCACTGGTGGTCCACCGTCGTGGAGCCCTACCTGCGCGCCCGGGACAACGACGGCTGGCTGGACGACTCCTTCGTCATCACCGAGCTGCACGTGCACCCCGACCACCAGAACCTGGGCGTCGGCCGTCGGCTGATCACCGCGATCACGGACGAGGCCGCCGAACCGCGCTCGATCCTCTCCGCGATCGACATGGACAGCCCGGCGCGGGGTCTGTACCACTCCCTCGGCTACGTCGACCTCGCCCGTCAGGTCCACTTCCCTAGCGCGCCCAAGCCGTACGCCGTGATGGGCGCCCCGCTGCCGCTGCGGCGCCGTTAACCGATTTCCACCGGCACAGGCGGCCCGGCTAACCTCCTTGCCATCACCCTTTCCCGTCAGGAGTAAGAGAGCCATGGCGAACGCACCGGTCCAGCGCATGTCCCAGTTGATGGTGAAGACGCTGCGCGACGACCCGGCGGACGCCGAGGTCCTCAGCCACAAGCTCCTCGTCCGCGCCGGCTACGTCCGCCGCACCGCCGCCGGCATCTGGAGCTGGCTGCCCCTGGGCAAGAAGGTCCTCGCCAACGTGGAGCGGATCGTCCGCGAGGAGATGGACGCCATCGGCGCCCAGGAGGTCTCGCTGCCCGCCCTGCTGCCGCGCGAGCCCTACGACGCCACCGGCCGCTGGGACGAGTACGGCCAGGAGCTGTTCCGGCTCAAGGACCGCAAGGGCGGTGACTACCTCCTCGGCCCCACCCACGAGGAGATCTTCACCCTGCTGGTCAAGGACCAGTGCACGTCCTACAAGGACCTGCCGGTGATCCTGTACCAGATCCAGACGAAGTTCCGCGACGAGGCCCGGCCCCGCGCCGGCATCCTGCGCGGCCGTGAGTTCCTCATGAAGGACTCGTACTCCTTCGACCTGGACGACGAGGGCCTCGGCAAGTCCTACGCCCTGCACCGCGAGGCCTACCGGCGCGTCTTCGAGCGCCTCGGCCTCGACTACCGCATCGTCGCCGCCACCGCCGGCGCGATGGGCGGCTCCAAGTCCGAAGAGTTCCTGGCCCCGGCCGAGGCCGGCGAGGACACCTTCGCGGACTGCCCGAACTGCGACTTCGCGGCGAACACCGAGGCCGTGGTCTACGAGCTCAAGGCGGTGGACGGCTCGGCAGTGCCCGCGCTGGAGGAGATCCCCACCCCGGACACCCCGACCATCGAGACCCTGGCCGCCTCGCTCGGCGTCCCCGCCTCCGCCACCCTGAAGAACCTGCTGGTCAAGGTGGACGGCGAGATCGTCGCCGTCGGCGTGCCCGGCGACCGTGAGGTGGACCTGGGCAAGGTCGAGGCGCACTTCGCCCCGGCCACCGTCGAGATGGTCACCGAGGCCGACTTCGCGGGCCGCCCCGACCTGGTGCGCGGTTACGTCGGCCCGCAGGGGCTCGGCGAGAAGGTCACCTACATCGCCGACCCGCGCGTGGCCCCCGGCACCTCCTGGATCACCGGCGCCAACAAGGACCAGACCCACGCCAAGAACGTCGTCGCAGGCCGTGACTTCGAGGTCGACGCGTACGTGGACGTCGTGGTGGTCCAGGAGGGCGACCCCTGCCCGAAGTGCGGCACCGGCCTGAAGCTGGACCGCGCCATCGAGATCGGCCACATCTTCCAGCTGGGCCGCAAGTACGCCGACGCCCTCAAGCTCGACGTCCTCGGTCAGAACGGCAAGCCGGTCCGCGTCACCATGGGCTCGTACGGCATCGGTGTCTCCCGTGCCGTCGCCGCGCTCGCCGAGCAGACCGCCGACGACAAGGGTCTGGTGTGGTCCAAGGAGGTCGCCCCGGCCGACGTGCACGTGGTCGCCGCCGGCAAGGCCCTGCAGACCGAGCTGGCGCTCGACGTCGCCGAGAAGCTGGCCGCCGCGGGCGTCCGCGTCCTGGTGGACGACCGGGCCGGGGTCTCCCCGGGCGTGAAGTTCACCGACGCCGAGCTGATCGGCGTGCCCCAGATCCTGGTGGCCGGCCGCCGCTCCGGCGAGGGCGTTGTGGAGCTGAAGGACCGCAGGACCGGTGAGCGCGAGGAGCTGTCCGTCGAGGACGCGATCGCCCGCCTGACGGCCTGATCACCCCGCGGCCGCACCTGGCGGCCTGATCGTCCCGCGGCCGTACCGACGGCCCGGCACGGACTCGGCCCCGCCGCCCGTTAGGGCGCGGGGCCGTCTCCGTTTCCTGCCCGCCGTCCGCCGTCCGCCGTCCGCCGTCCGCCGTCCGCCGTCCGCCGTTCTAGAGCCAGCCGGCGAACTCCAGCAGCAGCTCGCCGTCCTTGGGGCGCCCCACCCGGAAGGCGCGTACGCCGGACTCCACGGCCCGGAACAGCGTCCAGCCGCGCAGCCGGTCCTGATCGACCTCCAGGGACTCCGCGAGCCGCTTGATGCGGCGCCGCGTGGTCGAGGGGCCGGACGCCGTGGCGATCAGGTCCTCCACCCGGTCCCGTACCAGCCGCGCCAGGTCGAACGCGCTCTCGCCGACCACCGGGTCCGGGCCCACCGCGAGCCACGGCATCCGGTCCCCGGCGAGCACCTTGCTCTGCCGGAACGTCCCGTGCAGCAGCCGGTGGTCGGGCGGCGCGGCCAGCAGTTCCGCGCGGGCCGTGAGCGCAGCCTCCACCAGGGGCGCCGCCTCGGGTTCGGTCAGGGCGCCGGCCCGCATGGCCTCCGCCTGCCGCCCGGTGCGCTCCGCCACCGTCTCGAAGGTGTGGTGGCCGGGCGGTTCGACCCACAGCCGGCGCAGCGTCCCGGCCGCCTCCAGCAGGGCCTTCGCCTCCGGCAGCGACCGTACCGACACGTCCGGGTGCAGCCGCTCGAGGAGCAGCGTCCCGTCGGTGGTGTCCTCGTCGTCCGACTCCAGCATTTGTACGGCGCCCAGGCCGGCCCAGTGCGCCAGCGCGGCCCGCTCGCTCTCGGGGCGGGCCCGGGCGGGGGCCAGCTTAAGTACCGCCGGAGTGCCGTCGGGCCGCCGGACCAGCACCACGAGGCTGCTGCGCCCGCCCGGCACCTGGACCCGCTCCACGGTCAACTCGCGCCGGGCGACCGCCCGCCCGGCGGTACCGGGCAGCCGGGCCAGCCAGTCGTCGCCGGCCGGCGCCGTCTCACCGAGCGCTCGCACCAGCCGCTGCGGCGGTTCGAAAACCATGCGCGAGTCCGTTCCCTTCTCTCCGGTCTCCCTGGCCTTTCCCGGCCCGTCCTGGCCCCTTCCGGCCCTGCCCGGCCCTTCCCGGATCCTCCGGTTCCCGTACCCGCGGTGGCGCGATCACCGCGCCACGGACGCGGTCACCGTGCCGTCACGGTGCCCCGGACGCCGACCCGCGGGGTCCGGCCGCACCGGTGTCGTCGGCGCCGGTGCCGACGACAGTCCGTTCGGCGAGCCCAGGGAAGGCTACGCTCTCCCCGCTCCAGCGGACCGCCCGCACCGCTGCCTCGCGCAGCGCCCCGGCGGCCGTGCCGCGCCGCTCACCGGTCGCCGCCCTCACCAGGTCGGAGTACACACCGGCCACCCGCTCCTCGAGGCGGGCGGCCAGCCGTACCGCCGTGGCCGCGTCCGGCACCTGGAACGGCAGCGCGTACGCGGCGCTCGCGGCGACCGGCTCGCCGCCCAGGTCGCGCACCTCGCGCACCAGCGCGTCGCGTCGTGCCCGGTGCGCGTCGTACGCCGCGCGCGCCTCGGCGCGTCGGCGCCCGCCGATCCGCCCGCCGACGACGCCGTACCCGTAGACCGCCGCGTGCTCGGCCGCGAGCGCCGACTGAAGCGCCGTCAGTTCGGCCTCGCGGTCGGTGTCCTCGGCCGATCTCCGCGCGGTCGCGCGGTCCGTCCCGTGCTTCTCGTCGCTCACTTCGCCCCCTCCGTCAGCAGGTACGCGTGCGCCGCTCCGGCGGCCGCCACCGAGGCCATCAGCCGCGCCAGTTCGCCCGGCACGTCCAGCAGGGCCTTCGCGCGCCGGTCGGCGAGGTCGCGCTCGGCGGTGGCGAGAGAGGCGAGGGCGTCCTTGGGGGCGGCGGGCACGGCCGGCGGGGTCGCCGTGGCGGAGCCGGAGGCGGTCGCGGCCGCGGGGGAGGGGGACTTCGCGGCTTCGGCGCCGCCGAACGCCTCGGCGTGCGCCGCCACCGCGGTGCGCAGCGGCCGCAGCCGTTCCTCCAGCGCCGGGTGGGCGGCGGCGACGGCGTCGTAGCGCTCCAGGAGCGCCGCGCTGTCCCGCGCCGCACGCGCGCGTGCCCGCGCGGCGCGCGAGGGGCCGGCGTTCCCGGAGTCGGGAGCGGCCGAACAGCCCACCAGCAGGGCGGCCCCGGCGGCCGACGCGATCAGGGATCTTCTGCGCGGCCCCGAAAGGGTGCGCGGCGGTGGGGTGTACGGCACTGCAGACGTCCTCGGGGCACTCGTACGAAAGGAACGGCGAAGGAAGAACAGCCGGCGGGCGGCACGCCCGTGATCACCGTACCCGCGCGCCCCGCGGACACCACCCACCGGCACCGCGTGAACACAGGTGGACGGCAACACTCCCCCCGACCGGATACCCTTTGATCAGACACGCGCCCCAACCCACAACAGCACACGCGGCCGAGGAGTCACCCGGATGAGCACCACCCAGAGCGAGAGGCTGCGAGAGCTGCTCGAACCGCTCGTCACCTCGCAAGGGCTGGATCTCGAAGAGATCGCCGTGGACTCCGTGGGACGCAAGCGGGTGCTGCGCGTGGTCGTCGACTCCGACACCGGGGCGGACCTGGACGCGATCGCCGATGTGAGCCGCGCGCTCTCGGCGAAGCTCGACGAGACCAACGTGATGGGCGACGCCGCCTACGACCTGGAGGTCGGGACCCCCGGCGCCGAGCGCGCCCTGAGCGAGCACCGGCACTTCGTGCGCGCCACCGACCGGCTGGTGAAGTTCCAGCTCGCCGAGGGCGGCGAGCTGGTCGCGCGGATCCTGACGGTCGACGAGGAGGGGCTCGACGTCGAGGTTCCCGGTGTGAAGGGCCGCAAGGCCACCACCCGCCGGCTCGGCTTCCCGGAGATCGCCAAGGCGCGCGTGCAGGTCGAGTTCAACCGCAAGGACAAGAAGGACATGAAGGAAGAGGAGGAGGCGTAGCCGTGGACATCGACATGAGCGCCCTGCGGGGCTTGGTCCGGGAGAAGGAGATCTCCTTCGACCTGCTGGTCGAGGCGATCGAGTCGGCCCTCCTCATCGCCTACCACCGCACCGAGGGAAGCCGCCGGCACGCGCGCGTGGAGCTCAACCGGGAGACCGGGCATGTGACCGTGTGGGCGAAGGAGGACCCGGAGGACCTCGAGGAGGGCCAGGAGGCCCGCGAGTTCGACGACACCCCGTCCGGCTTCGGCCGGATCGCCGCGACCACCGCCAAGCAGGTGATCCTGCAGCGGCTGCGCGACGCCGAGGACGACGCCACGCTCGGCGAGTACGCGGGCCGTGAGGGCGACATCGTCACCGGTGTGGTCCAGCAGGGCCGCGACCCGAAGAACGTGCTGGTCGACATCGGCAAGCTGGAGGCCATCCTGCCGGTGCAGGAGCAGGTGCCCGGCGAGAACTACCAGCACGGCATGCGGCTGCGGTCCTACGTGGTCCGCGTGGCCAAGGGTGTCCGCGGTCCCTCGGTGACGCTGTCGCGCACGCACCCGAACCTGGTGAAGAAGCTGTTCGCCCTGGAGGTGCCGGAGATCGCCGACGGCTCGGTGGAGATCTCCGCGATCGCCCGTGAGGCCGGTCACCGGACCAAGATCGCCGTACGGTCCACCCGTTCGGGCCTGAACGCCAAGGGCGCCTGCATCGGCCCGATGGGCGGCCGGGTGCGCAACGTGATGGGCGAGCTGAACGGCGAGAAGATCGACATCGTCGACTGGTCGGACGACCCGGCGGAGATGGTGGCGAACGCCCTGTCACCCGCTCGGGTGAGCAAGGTCGAGGTCGTGGACTTGGCCTCGCGGTCCGCCCGGGTGACCGTGCCGGACTACCAGCTGTCGCTGGCGATCGGCAAGGAAGGGCAGAACGCCCGGCTCGCGGCCCGGCTCACCGGCTGGCGGATCGACATCCGTCCGGACACCGAGCAGCCCGGGGAGCGGGACGGGGAATAGATCTCGGCCGTGAGCCGCTGAGATCACGTCAGCCTGGAGCAGCCAAGTGTCCGACTTTACCCCCGGAGGGGTGAGGTCGGTCCGGGGAGGTAGACTTAGGAGTGTCTGGCCGGACGCGAGCCCGCGCATGCCCTGAGCGCACCTGTGTGGGGTGCAGGCAGCGAGCGGCCAAGGACGTTCTGCTGCGCACCGTGGCGGATCAGGAGCAGTGCGTTCCCGATCCTCGCGGTACGCTGCCCGGCCGGGGTGCGTACGTTCACCCCGACCCGGTCTGCCTCGACCAGGCGGTGCGCCGCCGGGCGTTCCCGAGGGCGCTTCGCGTCCCGGGACCGCTCGACATAAAGGCGTTGCGTCGGTACGTCGAGCAGACGGACAGTTGCTGAGCAGGCAACACGGTAAGAAAGCGTCGCGCGGAAGCCCCCGTGCGGCCTGGTACCTCGCGAGTCGAAAGCAGGTCGAGATTGCGATGAGCACTCGATGAGTACGCGATGAGTACGCCCATGAAGTAGCGACGGTCCGGCTTCACCCGGACCTCAAAGGAGCGAAGTGGCTAAGGTCCGGGTATACGAACTCGCCAAGGAGTTCGGCGTGGAGAGCAAGGCCGTCATGGCCAAGCTCCAAGAACTCGGTGAATTCGTACGTTCGGCGTCTTCGACCATCGAAGCGCCCGTTGTACGCAAGCTGACTGACGCCTTCCAGGGAGGCTCCGGCAAGTCCGCCGGCAAGCCCGCCCCGCGCAAGGCTGCCCCCAAGCCCGCCGCGTCGTCGGCTCCCTCGGCGCCCGCGCCGGCCCAGGGCCCGCGTCCGGTTCCGGGTCCCAAGCCCGCGCCGCGTCCGGCTCCGGCCGCGCCGGAGTTCACCGCTCCGCCGGCTCCGGCAGCCCAGGCCCCGCAGGCCCCGCAGGCCCCGCAGGCTCCGGCCGCGCAGGGTCCGCGTCCCGGCGCCCGTCCGGGTGGTCCCAAGCCCGGCGGCCGTCCGTCCGGTCCGGGTCAGGGCCAGGCTGCCCGCCCGGGTCAGGGCGGCGCGCGTTCCGGTGGTCAGGCCCCGCGTTCGGGTGCCCGTCCGGCCGGTCCGCGTCCGGGTAACAACCCCTTCACCTCCGGTGGCTCCACCGGCATGGCCCGTCCGCAGGCCCCGCGCCCGCAGGGCGGTCCGCGTCCGGGTGGCCCCGGTGCCCCCGGCGGCGGTCCCCGTCCGCAGGCTCCCGGCCAGCAGGGCGGCGGTCCGCGTCCGCAGGGTCCGGGCGGTTCCCGTCCGTCGCCCGCCGGCATGCCCCGCCCGCAGGGCGGCCCGCGTCCCGGCCCGGCCGGTCCGCGTCCGAACCCCGGCATGATGCCGCAGCGTCCCGCTGCCGGCCCGCGTCCCGGCCCCGGTGGCGGCGGTCGCGGTCCCGGCGGTGCCGGTCGCCCCGGTGGCGGCGGCGGTCGTCCCGGTGGCGGCGGCTTCGCCGGTCGTCCCGGTGGTGGCGGTGGCGGTGGCTTCGCCGGCCGTCCCGGTGGTCCCGGTGGCGGTGGCGGTGGCTTCGCCGGCCGTCCGGGTGGTCCCGGCGGTGGCGGCGGTGGCCGTCCCGGCTTCGGCGGCCGTCCCGGTGGTCCCGGTGGCCGCGGTGGCACGCAGGGCGCCTTCGGCCGTCCCGGTGGTCCCGCGCGTCGTGGCCGCAAGTCGAAGCGGCAGAGGCGCCAGGAGTACGAGGCCATGCAGGCCCCGAGCGTCGGCGGCGTGATGCTGCCGCGCGGCAACGGCGAGGCCATCCGCCTCTCCCGCGGCGCGTCGCTCACGGACTTCGCGGAGAAGATCAACGCCAACCCGGCGTCGCTCGTCGCGGTCATGATGAACCTCGGCGAGATGGTCACGGCCACGCAGTCCGTCTCCGACGAGACGCTGCAGCTCCTCGCGGGCGAGATGAACTACACGGTTCAGATCGTCAGCCCCGAGGAGGAGGACCGCGAGCTGCTCGAGTCCTTCGACATCGAGTTCGGCGAGGACGAGGGCGACGAGGAGGACCTGGTGGTCCGCCCGCCGGTCGTCACCGTCATGGGTCACGTCGACCACGGTAAGACCCGACTGCTCGACGCCATCCGCAAGACGAACGTCATCGCGGGCGAGGCCGGCGGCATCACCCAGCACATCGGTGCCTACCAGGTCGCGACCGAGGTCAACGACGAAGAGCGCAAGATCACCTTCATCGACACCCCGGGTCACGAGGCGTTCACCGCCATGCGTGCCCGTGGTGCGAAGTCGACCGACATCGCGATCCTGGTCGTCGCGGCCAACGACGGCGTCATGCCGCAGACGGTCGAGGCGCTCAACCACGCCAAGGCGGCCGACGTGCCGATCGTGGTCGCGGTCAACAAGATCGACGTCGAGGGTGCCGACCCGACCAAGGTGCGCGGTCAGCTGACCGAGTACGGCCTGGTGGCCGAGGAGTACGGCGGCGACACGATGTTCGTCGACATCTCCGCCAAGCAGGGTCTGCACATCGACTCGCTGCTGGAGGCCGTGGTCCTCACGGCCGACGCCTCGCTCGACCTGCGGGCCAACCCGCACCAGGACGCGCAGGGCATCTCGATCGAGTCCCGTCTCGACCGCGGCCGTGGTGCCGTGGCGACGGTCCTCGTCCAGCGAGGCACGCTGCGGGTCGGCGACACGATGGTCGTGGGCGACGCCTACGGCCGAGTGCGCGCCATGCTCGACGACAACGGCAACAACGTCGCCGAGGCCGGTCCGTCGACGCCGGTCCAGGTCCTGGGCCTGACCAACGTCCCGGGCGCGGGTGACAACTTCCTGGTGGTCGACGAGGACCGTACGGCCCGTCAGATCGCCGAGAAGCGTGCCGCCCGTGAGCGCAACGCCGCCTTCGCCAAGCGCACGCGCCGCGTGTCGCTGGAGGACCTGGACAAGGTCCTGAAGGCCGGCGAGGTCCAGCAGCTGAACCTGATCATCAAGGGTGACGCGTCCGGTTCGGTCGAGGCCCTCGAGTCCTCGCTGCTCCAGCTGGACGTCGGCGAAGAGGTCGACATCCGCGTCCTGCACCGCGGCGTCGGTGCGGTCACGGAGTCCGACATCGACCTGGCGATGGGCTCCGACGCCATCGTGATCGGCTTCAACGTCCGCGCGGCCGGCCGCGCGGCGCAGATGGCCGAGCGCGAGGGTGTGGACGTCCGGTACTACTCGGTCATCTACCAGGCGATCGAGGAGATCGAGGCGGCCCTCAAGGGCATGCTCAAGCCGGAGTACGAAGAGGTCGAGCTGGGTACGGCGGAGATCCGCGAGGTCTTCAAGTCGTCCAAGCTGGGCAACATCGCCGGTGTCCTGGTCCGGTCGGGCGAGGTCAAGCGCAACACCAAGGCGCGCCTCATCCGCGACGGCAAGGTGGTCGCGGAGAACCTCACCATCTCCGGTCTGCGTCGCTTCAAGGACGACGTCACCGAGATCCGCGAAGGGTTCGAGGGCGGTATCAACCTCGGCAACTTCAACGACATCAAGGTCGACGACGTCATCGCGACGTACGAGATGCGGGAGAAGCCGCGGGTGTAACACCCACGGTGCCTGACGCTGGCCGACGGGACTTTGGTCCCGTCGGCCAGCGCGCCGTTCCCGGGCCCGCCACGGCGGGTCCGGGTGCGGCAAAACCCCGTCGAGCCTCGGGTGGGAACGGGGTACCGTTCTTGATGTCCCCGGCCACACGGACCCGGGGCCATCGATCCCGGGCCGGCGGGTGAACCGGTTACACATGTACGTGGGGACTCTGTCCTTCGACCTGCTCCTCGGCGACGTCCACTCGCTGAAGGAGAAGCGCTCCGTCGTCCGCCCGATCGTCGCCGAACTCCAGCGGAAGTACACCGTGAGCGCGGCGGAGGTGGATCACGTGGACCTCCACCGGCGGGCGCTCATCGGCCTCGCCGTGGTCTCCGGCGACGCCACGCACCTCACCGACGTACTGGACCGGTGCGAGCGGCTGGTCGCCGGCCGCCCCGAGGTGGAGCTGCTGTCCGTGCGACGGCGCATCCACGGCGACGACGACTAGACCTCAGAACACCTCAGAACGTTGAAGAAGAAAGAACGGGAGACGGACCAGTGGCCGACAACGCGCGGGCGAAAAGGCTGGCGGACCTCATCCGGGAGGTGGTGGCCCAGAAGCTGCAGCGCGGGATCAAGGACCCGCGGCTCGGCTCGCACGTCACCATCACGGACACCCGGGTCACGGGCGACCTGCGGGAGGCGACCGTCTTCTACACGGTCTACGGGGACGACGAGGAGCGGCAGGAAGCGGCCGCAGGCCTGGAGAGCGCCAAGGGCATCCTGCGCTCCGAGGTGGGCCGCGCCGCCGGCGTGAAGTTCACGCCGACCCTCACCTTCGTCGCCGACGCGCTCCCGGACACCGCCAAGACCATCGAGGACCTCCTCGACAAGGCGCGGCAGTCCGACGCGAAGGTCCGCGAGGCCTCCGCGGGCGCCGCGTACGCCGGTGGCGCCGACCCGTACCGCAAGCCGGCCGACGAAGAGGCCGCCGACACGGCCGACACGGCCGACACGGACGGCGACGCCGCGGAATGACCCAGAAGCACACCACGCCCGACGGCCTCGTCATCGTCGACAAGCCGTCGGGCTTCACTTCGCACGACGTGGTCGCCAAGATGCGCGGTATCGCACGCACGCGCCGCGTCGGCCACGCCGGCACCCTCGACCCGATGGCGACGGGCGTCCTCGTCCTCGGCGTCGAGCGCGCCACGAAGCTCCTCGGGCACCTCGCCCTCACGGAGAAGGAGTACCTGGGCACCATCCGCCTGGGCCAGAACACCCTGACCGACGACGCCGAGGGGGAGATCACCTCCTCCACCGACGCCTCCAAGGTGACCCGCGACGCCGTCGACGCCGGCATCGCCAAGCTGTCCGGCGACATCATGCAGGTGCCGTCCAAGGTCAGCGCCATCAAGATCGACGGCGTGCGGTCGTACAAGCGGGCCCGCGAGGGCGAGGAGTTCGAGATTCCCGCCCGGCCGGTGACCGTCTCCTCCTTCGCCGTCTACGACGTCCGGGACGCCGTGGCCGAGGACGGGACCGCCGTGCTCGACCTGGTGGTCTCGGTGGTCTGCTCCTCCGGCACCTACATCCGCGCCCTCGCCCGTGACCTCGGCGCCGACCTGGGCGTGGGCGGCCATCTGACCGCGCTGCGCCGCACGCGCGTCGGACCGTACAAGCTGGACGCCGCGAAGACGCTCGAACAGCTCCAGCAGGAGCTGACCGTGATGCCCGTCGCCGAGGCCGCCTCGGCCGCGTTCCCGCGCTGGGACGTGGACGCCAAGCGCTCCCGGCTGCTCCTCAACGGGGTGCGCCTGGAGATGCCCGAGGAGTACACGGGCGCCGGTGCCGTCGCCGTGTTCGGCCCCGAGGGCCGCCTCCTCGCGCTGGTCGAGGAGCACAAGGGCAAGGCGAAGAGCCTGGCCGTCTTCGGCTGACCCGAAGAACCCCGCCCTGGGCGCCTGCCCGTGGAGCGGCGGCCACGGGGTACTGCCACTCGCCGCCGCTCCACGGTCCCCCCTCGGTTCCCCCACCCCTAGGGTTATCCAGCCGCTCCCGCCTATTCACCCGACCGGGCAGGCGCTCGGAGTGAAGCGGGGGAGCGGAAGGGGGCGCTTTCCCCTCGCGACCTGTCCCGCTGATCATCACGTGCCTACCGTCGAAGGTGAGGACACGTGGACCGGGGCGTGGCAGGGGCGGGGAGGCAGAGCCATGGCGGGACGGAGCGGTGGGACGGACCGTACCGGCGCCCCTGGCGCCCTGGCCGACCGTACGGAAACGCGCGCCCCGGGCGACCCGGCGGAAGCGCACGCCCTAGGTGACCGTGCGGACGTGTCGGGCGCTGTTGCCGACCGCCCGGACGCAGCGGGCGTTGTCGCCGACCGCCCGGACGCAGCGGGCGTTGTCGCCGACCGCCCGGACGCAGCAGGCGCTGCCGCCGGCCGTGCGGACGTGGCGAACGCCGTCGCCGTCGCCGACCACGAGGAAGCAACCACGCTCCCGGACCGCGACGACGGCACCGGCCTCGTCGCCGCGCGGGCTCGCACGGACGTCCTCGTCCGGATCCACGACCTGGCCGGCCGCCCGCGCGGCATCGGCTTCCTCGCCGACCACCACGGCACGCTCCTCACCAGCCACGAAGCCGTCGACGGACTCGCCCGGCTGGTGCTGCACGCCGGCCCCGGCCGCACCTGCGTGGTCGGCGCCGACGCCGTCACCGCGCTGCCCGAGCAGGACCTGGCCCTGATCCGCACCGAGGGCCTGGACGCCGAACCCCTGTCGCTGACCACCCGCGAACGCGTCGAGGCCGGCACCTACGTCCGCATCGCCGCGGGCTGCTGGCGCGAGGCGAGAGTGCTGGCCGCGACACAGGTGACGTACACCGCGACCGACCGCTTCCACCTCATCGAGGACGCCCTGGAACTGGCCGTCGGCACGGCGGGCCAGGACGCGCTCCGGCTCGGCGGAGGTGCCGCCGGGGGACCGGTGCTGGACGCGGAGACCGGCACGGTGCTCGCCGTCCTCGGCACCGCCCTGCACTCGGCCCGGCGCGACTACGGCTTCGCGGTCCCGCTGCGGCCAGCCGACGGCCCCCTGGCCGAGCTGCTCGCCCGCAACGCGGCCACCGTGCCCGCCTACGGCGCCGACCTCAACCTGGCCGGCGTCCTGGAGCTGACCGCCACCTCGGTGGGCCAGGACGGCCCCCCGGACAGCCACACCGGACACACCGGCGGCACCGGCCCCGCACACCCGGTACGCGCGGTCGAACGGGCCGAGGTGGCGGCGCAGTTGTCCGCCTTCACCGCCGGTGACCACCGCGTGCTCGGCCTCGTGGGCGCCCCCGGCAGCGGGCGTACGACGGAACTCGCGGCCCTCGCGGCCCGCCGCGGCCGGGCCGCGCAGCCCCAGCCCACCCTGTGGCTGCGCGGCGCCGACCTGAAGGACACCGACGACTGCGTGGCCGACGCCGCCCGCCGCGCCCTGCGCCGCGCCGCCCGCATCGTCGCCGCCTCCCGCGGCACGCACCACACCGACCTGGGCGACCTCACCCCCACCCGCGTGGCCCGCCTCGCCGAGCGGGCCGGCCGGCCGCTGCTGATCCTGCTCGACGGCCCCGAGGAGATGCCGTCCGCCCTCGCCCACAGGCTGCCCGCGTGGACCGAGGGAACGGCCGACTGGCTGCGGGCCACGGGGGCACGGCTGGTGGTGGCCTGCCGGGAGGAGCACTGGGAGCGGGCCGGCGCCGAGTTCCCGGCGGACCTGCTGCACGGGCCGCGGCACGGCGGGCACGCCCTGCCGCCGTGCGTGCCGCTCACCGGCCTCACCGACGACGAGGCCCGCCTGGTTCGCGCCCGCCACGGCATCCCCGACGACGCCGTCACCGGCCGCGACGCCCGCCACCCGCTCACCCTGCGCCTGCTCTCCGAGGTCCGCGCCGCACTCCCCGACGCGCCCCCCGCCCGGCCGGTCGGTCGGCACGAGGTGTTCGCCGCCCACCTCGACCTCATGTGTCTGCGCGTCGCGGTCCGTATCGCCGCCGGTGACGGGCTGCGCGGCACGGCCGTACGACGGCTCGCGGCCCGGGTGGCCGGGCAGGTGCACGAGGCCGCCCGGCGCAGCCTCGGCCCCGGCCAGGGCGACCTGGACCGCGCCTCCTTCGAGGAGCTGTTCCCTTGGGGCCCGGCCCCGGCCCGACTCGGCGGCTCCGGCTGGGCATCCGCCGTCCTCACCGAAGGGCTCCTGGTCCCGGCCGGCCCCGGCTACCGCTTCGCCCACGAGGAACTGGCCGACTGGATCCAGGGCACGCATCTCGACCTCGACGAGGCCTTGAACGCCCTGATCCACCGCCCCCACACGCCGGGCGGAACCGCGCCGCCGGCCGTCCCGCACCACCGGGCAGGCCCGGTCGTCCAGGCCCTGCTGCTCCTCGGCCGCCAGCAGGGCCCCGGCGAACTCGACGCCCGCCTGCGTGACCTGGCCGACGCCCTGGACCGGGACCCCGCCTCCTGGTGGGCCGCCCGGTTGCTCGGCCGCACCCTGCTCGAGGTCCCGGACGCCACGGCGTACACGGACGTCCTCCACCTCCTCGCCGACCACATCGTCGACCGCCGCCGCGAACAGCGGCCCGTACCGGCCGAGTTCGGCCCCGCCTTCTGGACCGAGCTGCCCCTGCCGGACGCGGAGCGCTGCGCGCTGCTGCGCCGCCTGGTCCTGGCCGACGGCGCGCCGCCGGGCCCCGCCGACCGCGGGGAGCACGCCGGCGAGCGCTACCTCGACGCCGCCGCCCGGCTGCTCGCCGCCGACCCCACCGCCGTACAGCCCCATCTGATCGGCTGGTTCGACGACGAGCGGCCGCTGCCCGCGACCCCGCACGCCACCGTCGCCACCGCCGCCCAGGCGCTGCTGCACACGCACCGGCACGGCGCCCTGGACGAGCTGACCGAACAACTCGTGCGCAGCGCGCACCCACGGGCCGACGAACTGCTCGCCGTCCTCGCCGAGGACGAGCCCTCGGCCGTCTGCCGGGCCGTCGACCGCTGGGCGCACGACGAGCACCCCGCCCGCCGGGCCGCGGCCCTGGCGTCCGGCCTGCGCGTGGCCGCCCACGCCCACTCGGCCGCCGACCGCGAGCTGCTGCGCTACGCCGCCCTCGCCCTGCTCGCCCGCCCCGCCGACCGCCCCCTGCACGGCGGCGCGCTCACCCTCCTGGTCCGCGACCCGCAGACCCGCGCCCGGTATCTCGCCGAGGCCCTGCGCCACTTCGCCGACGGCGACCCGCGCATCCCGCCCGACGCCCTGATCCCCGTCCTCACCACCCACGCGGGACCCGTCCTGGAAGCCTTCGGGGGCCGCCTGCGCCGCGGCGCGGACACCGGGGAGACGCTGCGCGCCCTCGCCGACGTCACCAACCCGGCGCTCACCGGCCGGATCGCCGCGCTGATCCAGGAGACGGCGGCACCGCGGCCGGACTCCGCCGCTCATCTGGCCGCGTACGTCGACCGCCGCCTCGACGCGGGCCCGGCCGCCCGCGCCACCCTGCTGCCTCTGGTCACCGGCCTGTTCGACAGCGGCTCCGAGCGGGTAAGAGCGGCCCTCGCCGGCGTCCTCGCCGCCCCCGGCGCCCCGGCCTCCCGCGCCCTGCGCGAGGAACTGCTGGACACCCTGCTCGCCCGCGAGCGGAACCCGGACGTCCTGGACGCCGTCCTGCACGCGGCGGCTCCGCACGGCGACGGCCGCGACGCGGAGCTGCGTGCCCTGGTCCACCGCACGGGCCTGCTCCTCGGCCGCACCCCCGACGGCGCGACCCGCTTCGACTGGAGCCTGGTCGTCCTGGCCCGGCACGTCCCCGGCTTCGCGGCCCGGATGGCGCGCTGGCTCGGCGAGAGCCCGCAGGACTGGGCCGCGGTGGTGGGCCCCAGCGCCCACCGCATGATCGAGAACCTGGCGGGGTCAGTACGGGTACCGGCCTGACCGGCGCACCCGCCGGGGGGAACGTGCGCCGGGTCACAGCCTCCATGCCGATGCGGGCCCGAGCCACCCGGCATGGCACCCTTAGACCTGCACAACAGGTCAACGGTAGACACGGACACGGGTTCGAGGAGCGGTCACAGTGCAGCGCTGGCGTGGCTTGGAGGACATCCCCCAGGACTGGGGGCGCAGCGTCGTCACCATCGGTTCCTACGACGGCGTCCACCGCGGCCACCAGCTGATCATCAGGCACGCGGTCGACCGCGCGCGTGAGCTGGGCGTCCCGGCCGTCGTCGTCACCTTCGACCCGCACCCCAGCGAGGTCGTCCGCCCCGGCAGCCACCCGCCGCTGCTCGCCCCGCACCACCGGCGCGCCGAGCTGATGGCGGATCTGGGCGTCGACGCGGTCCTCGTCCTCCCCTTCACCACCGAGTTCTCGAAGCTGTCGCCCGCCGACTTCGTGGTCAAGGTCCTGGTCGACAAGCTGCACGCCAAGGCGGCCGTCGAGGGCCCGAACTTCCGCTTCGGCCACAAGGCGGCCGGTGACGTCGAGTTCCTCGCCGAACAGGGCAAGATCTACGACTTCGAGGTCGAGGTCGTCGACCTGTTCGTCTCCGGCGAGGCCGGTGGCGGTCAGCCGTTCTCCTCCACGCTGACCCGGCGCCTGGTCACCGAGGGCGACATGGCCGGGGTCCGGGAGATCCTGGGCCGCCCGCACCGCGTGGAGGGCGTGGTCGTCCGCGGCGCCCAGCGCGGTCGCGAACTGGGCTTCCCGACCGCCAACGTCGAGACGCTCCCGCACACCGCGATCCCGGCCGACGGCGTGTACGCGGGCTACCTGCACGCGCAGGGCGAGATCATGCCGGCCGCCGTCTCCGTCGGCACCAACCCGCAGTTCGACGGCACCGAGCGCACGGTGGAGGCGTACGCCATCGACCGCGTCGGCCTCGACCTGTACGGCCTGCACGTCGCCGTCGACTTCCTCGCCTATGTGCGCGGCCAGGCCAAGTTCGAGTCGCTCGAGGCGCTGCTGGAGCAGATGACCGAGGACGTGAAGCGCTGCCGGGAGATCGTCGCGTCGGAGGCGTAGCCCCTCCGGGGTGTCCGTGACACACGAGGGCGGCCGGTGCAGTGTGCACCGGCCGCCCTCGGTCGTGTCGCGCTACCGCTGCGGCGGCGCCTGCGGAGGCTGCCCCTGCGGGGCCGGCTCGCCCTGGTGGGGTTGCGGGTACGGCTGCGGCTGGGCCTGTGGGTGCGGCTGCGGCTGGGCCTGCGGGTGCGGGGCCTGGGCAGCCTGCTCCGGCTGGGGCTGGGGCTGGGGCTGCCCGGGCTGTGGGTGGCCGGGCTGCGGCGGGTACGGCTGGCCGGGGGCGCCCTGCGCGTGAGGCTGCGGCTGGGGCTGCCCCGGATACGGCTGCCCCGGCTGTCCCTGCTGCGGCGGGTAGGGCTGCTGCGCCTGCTGGGGCGGGTAGGGCTGCTGCCCCGGCGCGGACGGGTACGGCTGGCCCGGCGCCTGCGGATACGGCTGGCCGGGGGCCTGCGGGTACGGCTGACCGGGGGCCTGCGGGTACGGCTGGCCGGGGCCCTGCCCGTACGGCTGACCGGGCATCGGCTGGCCGGGCATCTGGTGGCCCGGCATCGGCGGGGCGGCCACCGGCGGCGGGTTGCCGTCGTTGGTCCAGAGCCCGTGCGCCTGCTGGTGCCGTACGAAGTCCTCGGCCACCATCGCGGCGAGGTTGAAGTACGCCTCCCGCACCTTCGGCCGCATCATGTCGAGGTCGACCTCGGCACCGGCGGCCAGATGCTCGTCGAACGGCACCACGATCACCCCGCGGCAGCGCGTCTCGAAGTGGGACACGATGTCGTCGACCTTGATCATCTTTCCGGTCTCACGGACCCCGGAGATGACGGTGATCGACCGTGAGACGAGATCGGCGTAGCCGTGCGCCGACAGCCAGTCCAGCGTCGTACTGGCGCTGCTCGCACCGTCGACCGACGGCGTGGAGACGATGATGAGCTGGTCGGCGAGGTCGAGCACCCCGCGCATCGCGCTGTAGAGCAGACCGGTGCCCGAGTCGGTGAGGATGACCGGGTACTGCCTGCCGAGCACGTCGATGGCGCGCCGGTAGTCCTCGTCGTTGAACGTGGTCGACACGGCCGGGTCGACGTCGTTGGCGATGATCTCCAGACCGGAGGACGCCTGGGACGTGAACCGGCGGATGTCCATGTACGAGTTCAGGTACGGGATCGCCTGGACCAGGTCACGGATGGTCGCCCCGGTCTCCCGGCGCACCCGGCGGCCGAGCGTGCCGGCGTCCGGGTTGGCGTCGATGGCGAGGATCTTGTCCTGCCGCTCGGAGGCGAGCGTGGACCCCAGGGCGGTGGTGGTCGTCGTCTTGCCGACGCCGCCCTTGAGGCTGATGACCGCTATCCGGTAGCAGGACAGCACCGGCGTGCGGATCAGCTCCAGCTTCCGCTGCCGCTCGGCCTCCTCCTTCTTGCCGCCCAGCTTGAAGCGGGACGACGCGGCGGCGGGCCGGCCGCTCTTGGCCTTCTGCTTGCGGTTGTTGAGCAGCCGGTCCGAGGACAGCTCCACGGCCGCGGTGTAACCCAGCGGCGCGGCACCCGGGTTGGTCGGCTGCCGCTGGTCGTGCTGGATGGGCTGCGGCCAGGCGGCACCGGCGCGTGGATCGACCGCCTGCGGCTGCGCGGGCTGCTGCGGCACCTGCCCCGACTCGGCGCCCTGCGAAGGCACCCACTCCTGCCCGGGCTGCGGGAAGCCGTAGCCACTGGGCGGGGTGGGCCCGTCGGGTCCGCCGGGCTGCCGGCCGGGCTGAGGGAATCCGTAACCACTGGGCTGTGCAGGGGGGTTGGCGGCGCCGGGCTGCTGCGGGAAACCGTGACCACTGGGCGGCGGGGGTCCGTCGGGTCCACTGGGCGCGGCGGGCTGCTGCTCGGCCTGGGGGAAGCCGTAACCACTCGGCTGAGGCGCGGAGTCGGGGGCGCCGGGCTGCTGCGGGAAGCCGTAACCACCCGGCGGGGTGGGCCCGTTCGGGAACGGCTGCTGCCCCGGCTGCGGGAAGCCGTAACCGCTGGGAGGCGTAGGGCCGCCCTGCTGCGCGGCGACCGGCGGCTGCCCGGGCACCGGCCCGGGGGCGCCCGGCTGGTTCCAGGCGGCGGGCGCGGGCTGCGGAGCCTGCGACTGGAACGGCTGCTGCGGCCCGGGCACGCCCTCGGCCCCCTGCGCGGCGACGGGCTGCGCCTGACCGGGCACCGGCCCCGGCTGCTGCGGCGCCGGCTGCACGGGCCACTGGGCCGCCGGGGCGGGAGCGGCGGGCTGGTACGACGGCGGCAGCGGCGGCAGACCGCCCTGCGGCGAGGGCGGCGGGGGCGTCCAGGCGGGCGGAGCGCCCTGGGGG
>NZ_JAJSZC010000071.1:0-33737 GCF_036815105.1 Streptomyces sp. IBSBF 3136 | reverse complement strand
ATCAAATGTTTGGGGGGGGGTAGTGTTTTTTTTTCCTCGGCGGGGGCGGGGCCCGCGCCCCCCCCCACGGCCCGGTGGCCGTCCGCGCACGGCTCCCCGAGCGGCGCGGCGCTCACCCCCGGCACCCCGGCCATCCCCACCCAGCCGGGCGCCGAAGGCACCGAGAGCGCAACCAGCGCAGGCCCCGCCCACGACAGTTTCCCCGATGACGGTCCGTCCGACGCCGACCTGCTCGTCAGCGGTTCGCCTCGCCCCGGCTCGCCCGGCCCCGGCTCGCCCGGCCCCGGCCTGCCCGGCCACGGTTCCCCCGGCGCCGGCTCGCAGAGCAACGGCTCGCTCCGCATCGGCTCGCCCAGCGACGGCCTCACCCCCCGCCCCGGCGGGACGCCCTTCGCGGCTGATCTCGTTCGCGGGCCCGCCGGGCTCATGCCCGCCGTGCGGCGGCTGCTGCGCGGGATCGTCGTCGTGGGCACCCTGGAGGACGCCGAGGACCTGGTCCAGGCTCATCCCGAGCTGACCGCCGTCACCGCCGAGGGCGACCTGCTGGGGGCGCACTTCGCGCACGGCGGGTCGGCCGGGGCGCCCAGCCTGCTGGAGGTGCAGGCCTCCGTGGACGAGGCCGCGGCCGAGCTGGCCGAGCTGGCCGTCCGGTGCGAGGAGCTGGCCGCGGCGCAGCGGACGGCGGCCGAACGGCGCCGGGAGGCCGCCACGCTCGTGGAGGAGCTGGGGGAGCGGCGCCGGGCCGCCGACCGGGAGAAGTCGTCCGTGGCCCAGCAGCTCGGCCGGCTCGCCGGGCAGGCGCGGGGCGCGGCGGGGGAGGCCGAGCGGTCCGCCGCGGCCGCCGCCCGCGCGCAGGAGGCGCTGGAGAAGGCCGTGGGGGAGGCCGAGGAACTGGCCGAGCGGCTGGCCGTGGCCGAGGAGATGCCGGTCGAGGAGGAGCCGGACACCTCGGTGCGGGACCGGCTCGCCGCCGACGGCGCCAACGCGCGGCAGACCGAGATGGAGGCCCGGCTCCAGGCGAGGACGCACGAGGAGCGGGTCAAGGGGCTGGCCGGCCGCGCCGACTCACTGGACCGCGCGGCCCGGGCGGAGCGCGAGGCACGCGCGCGTGCGGAACAGCGGCGGGCCCGGCTGCGGCACGAGGCGGCCGTCGCCGAGGCCGTCGCGTCCGGCGCCCGGCAGCTCCTGGCCCATGTGGAGGTGTCGCTGAACCGGGCGGAGCGGGAGCGGACCGCAGCCGAGGCCGCCAAGGCCCTCCGGGAGCAGGAGCTGACCGCCGCCCGGGGCGCGGGGCGCGACCTCAAGGCCGAACTCGACAAGTTGAAGGATTCAGTCCACCGCGGCGAGGTACTCGGGGCGGAGAAGCGGCTGCGTATCGAGCAGCTGGAGACCAAGGCGCTGGAGGAGTTCGGTGTCGAACCGGCGGGGCTCGTCGCGGAGTACGGCCCGCGCGAGCTCGTGCCGCCCTCGCCCCCCGCCGAGGGCGAGGCGCTGCCCGAGGACCCCGAGCACCCGCGCAACCGGCCCCGGCCCTTCGTCCGCGCCGAGCAGGAGAAGCGGCTCAAGGCCGCCGAACGGGCGTATCAGCAGCTGGGCAAGATCAACCCGCTGGCGCTGGAGGAGTTCGCGGCGCTGGAGGAGCGGCACAAGTTCCTCAGCGAACAGCTCGAGGACCTGAAGAAGACCCGCGCCGATCTGCTCCAGGTGGTGAAGGAGGTGGACGAACGCGTCGAGCAGGTGTTCACCGAGGCCTATCGGGACACGGCCCGGGAGTTCGAGGGCGTCTTCGGCCGTCTCTTCCCGGGCGGCGAGGGCCGTCTGGTGCTGACCGACCCCGACAACATGCTCACCACGGGCGTGGATGTCGAGGCCCGCCCGCCGGGCAAGAAGGTCAAGCGGCTCTCCCTGCTCTCGGGCGGTGAACGGTCGCTGACCGCGGTGGCGCTGCTGGTGTCGATCTTCAAGGCCCGGCCGAGCCCGTTCTACGTGATGGACGAGGTCGAGGCGGCGCTGGACGACACCAACCTCCAGCGGCTGATCCGGATCATGCAGGAGCTGCAGGAGGCTTCGCAGCTCATCGTGATCACGCACCAGAAGCGGACCATGGAGGTCGCCGACGCGCTCTACGGCGTGTCCATGCAGGGCGATGGTGTGTCGAAGGTCATCTCGCAGCGGCTCCGCTGACAGGTGCGATCTACACCTACCTACACCTGCATGTGACCTTGATTTCACTTCTTGAAGTCAAGGCACCTCGCCGTCCCGTGAAAGTCATAGGACTGGGACTATTGACTTCGAAACTTGAAGACATAGTCTCTGCAACGTTGCTTTTACCTTCAGGTCTCACCTGTAAGGGCTTACCCCCACGTCGGCAGCGCTGCCGACGGCCCGAGGAGTTTCACACGTGACCAGCACAGCGCAGGCACCTCAGCCAGGAGCCGGGACGGCTCACCCCGAACATCTCGGGCACGTCATCTTCATCGCGGCGGCGGCCGCCATGGGCGGCTTCCTGTTCGGCTACGACAGCTCGGTGATCAACGGCGCCGTCGAGGCCATCCGCGACCGCTACGACATCGGTCCCGCCGCTCTCGCCCAGGTCATCGCCATCGCCCTGATCGGCTGTGCCATCGGTGCCGCCACGGCCGGCCGCATCGCCGACCGCATCGGCCGCATCCGCTGCATGCAGATCGCCTCGGTCCTGTTCGCGATCAGCGCGGTCGGCTCGGCGCTGCCCTTCGCGCTGTGGGACCTCGCCTTCTGGCGCATCGTCGGCGGCTTCGCCATCGGCATGGCCTCCGTCATCGGCCCGGCCTACATCGCCGAGGTCGCCCCGGCCGCCTACCGCGGCCGTCTCGGCTCCTTCCAGCAGGCCGCGATCGTCGTCGGCATCGCCATCTCCCAGCTGGTCAACTGGGGCCTGCTCAACGCGGCCGGCGGCAACCAGCGCGGTCAGCTCATGGGCCTCGAGGCCTGGCAGGTCATGCTCGGCGTGATGGTGATCCCGGCCGTCCTGTACGGCATGCTGTCCTTCGCCATCCCGGAGTCCCCGCGCTTCCTGCTCTCCGTCGGCAAGCGGCAGCGGGCCAAGGAGATCCTCGCCGAGGTCGAGGGCAAGGGCGTCGACCTGGACGCGCGCGTCGACGAGATCGAGCACGCGATGCGCAGCGAGCACAAGTCGACCTTCAAGGACCTGCTCGGCGGCGGCTTCTTCTTCAAGCCGATCGTCTGGGTCGGTATCGGCCTGTCGGTCTTCCAGCAGTTCGTCGGCATCAACGTCGCGTTCTACTACTCCTCGACGCTGTGGCAGTCGGTCGGTGTCGACCCGACGCAGTCGTTCTTCTACTCCTTCACGACGTCGATCATCAACATCGTCGGCACCGTGATCGCGATGATCTTCGTGGACCGCATCGGCCGCAAGCCGCTCGCGCTCATCGGCTCGGCCGGCATGGTCGTCGGCCTGGCCCTGGAGGCCTGGGCGTTCTCGTACGACCTGGTCGACGGCAAGCTCCCCGCCACCCAGGGCTGGGTGGCCCTGGTCGCCGCCCACGTGTTCGTCCTCTTCTTCGCCCTGTCGTGGGGCGTGGTGGTCTGGGTCTTCCTCGGCGAGATGTTCCCGAACCGGATCCGCGCCGCCGCCCTGGGCGTGGCCGCCTCCGCGCAGTGGATCGCGAACTGGGCCATCACCGCGAGCTTCCCGTCGCTGGCCAGCTGGAACCTGTCCGGCACGTACATCATCTACACCGTCTTCGCGGCGCTCTCCATCCCGTTCGTCCTCAAGTTCGTCAAGGAGACGAAGGGCAAGGCCCTGGAGGAGATGGGCTGACCCGCCCCGTGAACCCGGGGAGAAGGGCCAAGTCCCCGCTGCCCCTCTCCTCGTACTCACCGCCGTCCCCGGTCCGGCCACTGCCCGGACCGGGGACGGCGGTCTTTCCTGCGTGACTCGTCGCCAGGCACGCCCCGCTCGCCGGCAGGCAGACGCCACCCCGGCAGGCGCCCTCCACTCGCCGGGAGGCAGACCCCACCCCGGCAGGCAGACCCCACCCCCGTAGGCACGCGCCGCTCACCACGCGCCGCTCACCGGCACGCATGCCCGCCCACCGGAGGGCATGCGCCGCTCGACGGCCGGTCCCGGCCGCCGGTCAGCCTCCCAGCTCGGGCAGCACCCGCTCCGCGAACAGCCGCAGGCTCCGCCACCCCTCCTCCATCGGCATGCCGCCCGCCAGCGGATGCAGCACGAGACTGTCCGCGCCCAGCGCCACGCACTCGCCCGGGGTCAGGATCCGGTACACCCCCTCGGCCCGCAGCTCCGCCACCGTCGTGGCCGCCGACCGCACCGCCGAGCGGATCTGCCCCGACTGCCAGGACGCGTACGTCCGCGCCTCGTGCAGGAAGTGCCCGCCGTACTCGGCCCACGCCCGGTCCGGGTCCTCGGCGAGGTGCAGCAACGGGGTCTCGGCGGCCGGCATCATCGTCCAGCCCTCGGTGCCGTACTCCGCGAGCCGCTCCTTGTAGTACGCCTCCAGCTCCGGCAGGTGCGCGCTCGGGAAGAACGGCAGGCCGAGCCGGGCGGCCCGGCGGGCGGCCGCCTGCGAGGAGCCGCCCACCAGCAGCAGCGGATGCGGATCGGTGTACGGGCGCGGGGTGAGCCGTACCGTACGGCCCCGGTACTCGAACTCTTCGCCGGTCCACGCCTTCAGCAGGGTCTCGAGCAGCTCGTCCTGCAGCCGGCCCCGCCGCTTCCAGTCCACGCCGAACAGGGCGTACTCCTCCGGCCGGTAGCCGATCCCGGCGACCGTCACCAGCCGTCCGCCGCTCAGCAGGTCCAGCACGGCGATCTCCTCGGCCAGCCGCAGCGGGTCGTGCAACGGGCCGATGACGGCCGACACCGTGACCGCGATGTTCCGGGTCGCCCCGAACACCGCGCCCGCGAAGGCGAACGGCGACGGCAGCCAGTTGTTGTCGGCGCCGTGGTGCTCCTCGGTCTGCACGGTGGTGATCCCGTGCTCGTCCGCGTACGCGGCCATCTCCAGGGCGGCCCGGTAGCGGGCGGCGAGCGAGGCACGGCCGGCACCGGGTTCGACGAGGTTGAAACGTACGACCGTGACGGGCATGGGAAGTCCCCCTCCGGTGCGACGGCTGGAGGGGGACGGTAGCTGACGTATCGTCAGATTGCCAGCGGCGGGACGAGCCGGCGGGGGTCAGACACCGGCCGTCGCGGGCTCCCCGGCGGTCTCGGCGACGGAGTCTGCGGAGTCTGCGGAGTCGGCGGCCGGCTGCGCGGGCACCACCGCGGGCTTCGGCAGGGCCAGGTACAGCAGGCCGGAGATCACGATCGTCGCCACCCAGCCGAGGCCGTACTCGCCGATGACGTTGTTCTTCGCCAGCGGGCCGGTGAACCAGTCCGAGGTGGTGAACATCAGCCCGGCGGTCAGGCCGATCGCCCAGGCCGCCACCGCGGCGGGGGAGAAGCCGCCCCGGTACCAGTAGGCGCTGGTGCGGGTCGTGTCCGCCATGGCGCGCCCGTCGTACCCGGTGCGGCGCAGCATGTCCGCGCCGAACACGCCGACCCAGGCGGAGAAGGCCACCGCCAGCAGGGAGAGGAAGGCGATGAAGGAGCCCAGGAAGCTCGTGGCCACCAGCATCAGCACTCCGCCGAAGACCAGCGAGATCACGGCGTTGACCGAGACCGCCCAGTGCCGCGGCACCCGGAAGCCCAGGGTCTGCGCGGTGAAGCCCGCCGAGTACATGGACATCGAGTTGATCAACAGCATGCCGATCAGTGCGATCAGCAGGTACGGCACGGCGAGCCAGGTCGGCAGGATCTCCCCGACGAAGGAGACCGGGTCGGAGGCCGAGGCCAGGTCGGGGGTGGAGACCGCCATCACCGCGCCCATGAGCACCATCGGCAGCACCACGATCCCGGCGCCGCCCACCGCGGTGCCCACGATCGCCCTCGACGAGGCCGTGCGCGGCAGGTAGCGGGTGAAGTCGGGCGCCGAGGGGATCCAGCTCACCCCGCCCGCCGCGATCATGCCGATACCGGTGATCACCGCGGCGGTGGAACCGCCGCCGTGACCGGCCACCTTCGACCAGTCGGTGTGCACGGCCAGGTACACCAGCACCAGGACCGAGAAGACACCGAAGAAGTAGGTGGCGTACTTGTTGCACTTCTGCACGGCGTTGATGCCCAGGCCGGAGATCGCGAAGGTCGCGACGACGAAGACCAGCAGCATCACCATGTCCAGCACGCTGTCGGCCCGGACGCCCGCGACGATGTCGAGGATGGTGAGCATGGCGTAGGCGCCGGTCACCGCGTTGATCGTCTCCCAGCCCCAGCGCGCGACCCAGATCAGCGCACCGGGCAGCAGGTTGCCGCGCTGCCCGAACACCGCGCGCGACAGTGCCATGCCGGGCGCCCCGCCCCGCTTGCCCGCGATGCCGATCAGGCCGACCAGGCCGTACGACACGACCGGCGCGGCGACCGCGACGACGAGGGCCTGCCAGATGTCCAGGTGGTACGCCACCACCAGGCTCGCGCCCATGGTCAGCAGCAGCACGCTGATGTTGGCGCCGACCCAGGTGGGGAACAGTTCCCGGGTCCTCCCGGTGCGCTCGTGGTCGGGTACCTGCTCGATGCCGCGGGTCTCGAGTGCGCCGTCGGTCTCGGCTGTCTTGCGCATGAGAAGAGTGCCTCGGGGGGTGGGGAGAGGGGACGGGGGACTCTACGCGCGTCGACGGAGCCCCGGCCATCGTACTTTGTGACGAGTCATTCCCCCAGGTGCCCTTTGTCCCTCGGGAGAAGCCACAAGCGGGGTCACGCGGAACCCATGACTGATACTGGACGGGTTATGGAAACCATCATCCTTGCTGTAGTCATCGCCGTGGTCGTGCTCGGCGCGCTCGGCGGGCTCATCGTCGGCAGCCGGCGCAAGAAGCCGCTGCCCCCGCCGCCGCCCGCCGCGCCCGACATCACCGCGCCCCCGGCCGAGCCGCACGTCGGCGACGAGGCCGAGACGCCGCGCGACGAACCGCGCCGGACGATCGAGGAGGTGGATCTCCCGGGCGGCCCGCCGGTCGTCGTGGAGGAGCCCCCGGTTGGCCCCGGCCTCGAAGCTCCGGAAATCGAGATCCCGGAGCCCACCGCGGGCCGCCTGGTCCGTCTGCGCGCCCGACTGTCCCGCTCGCAGAACGCCCTGGGCAAGGGTCTGCTGACCCTGCTGTCCCGCGAGCACCTCGACGAGGACACGTGGGAGGAGATCGAGGACACGCTGCTCACCGCCGACGTCGGCGTGCAGCCCACCCAGGAACTGGTCGAGCGGCTGCGCGAGCGCGTCAAGGTGCTCGGCACCCGCACCCCCGTGGAGCTGCGCGCCCTGCTGCGCGACGAGCTGCTCAAGCTGGTCGGCACCGACGTCGACCGCACCGTGAAGACCGAGCCCGAGGACCGCAAGCCGGGCATCGTGATGGTCGTCGGCGTCAACGGCACCGGCAAGACCACCACCACCGGCAAGCTGGCCCGCGTCCTGGTCGCCGACGGCCGCACCGTCGTGCTCGGCGCCGCCGACACCTTCCGTGCCGCCGCCGCCGACCAGCTGCAGACCTGGGGGGAGCGCGTCGGCGCCTACACCGTGCGCGGCCCCGAGGCCGGCGACCCGGCCTCCGTCGCCTTCGACGCGGTCAAGGAGGGCAAGGAGATGGGGGTCGACGTCGTCCTCATCGACACCGCCGGCCGCCTGCACACCAAGACCGGACTGATGGACGAGCTGGGCAAGGTCAAGCGGGTCGTGGAGAAGCACGCGCCGCTGGACGAGGTGCTGCTCGTCCTGGACGCCACCACCGGCCAGAACGGCCTGGTGCAGGCCCGTGTCTTCGCCGAGGTCGTGGACATCACCGGCATCGTGCTGACCAAGCTCGACGGCACCGCGAAGGGCGGCATCGTCGTCGCGGTCCAGCGGGAGCTGGGCGTGCCGGTCAAGCTGATCGGGCTCGGCGAGGGCGCGGACGACCTGGCGCCCTTCGAGCCGGAGGCGTTCGTGGACGCGCTGATCGGTGAGTGAAACCGCCCGGCTCTGAACCCACCGGTTCGAAGAAGCGCCCGCCCCCAAGGTGCAGTTGGGGACGGGCGCTTCGCCTTTTCCGGCGGTCCGCCTTGTGCGGCGGTCCGCCTCGTGCGGCGCCTCGCCTCGTATGGCGCCTCGCTTCGTGCGGCGGTCCGCCGGGTACGGCGCGCTCCGTTCGCACGGCGCTCCGTCCGGTACAGCGCTCCGCCTTGTTCGGGCGCCGTGCCTTGTACGGCACGCTGCGCTCGCACGGTGCTCCGTCTCGTGCGGGGCGCTCCGTGGTCAGACTCGCGACCGCGACCGGTGCGCCACGTAGGCCAGGGTGCCCAGCAGTAGCCGGGCCGCCGGCGGCCGGGTCGCCGAGTCCAGGGCGGGCGGGCGCAGCCAGCGCACCGGGCCGAGGCCGCCCCGGTCGGAGGGCGGGGCGGTGATGTACCTGCCGGGGCCGAGGCCGCGCAGGTCAAGGGTGGTGGGGTCGTCCCAGCCCATGCGGTAGAGCAGCTTCGGCAGTTCCGCGGCGGCGCCGGGGGCCACGAAGAAGTGGACACGGCCGTCCGGGGTCGCGGTGACCGGTCCGAGCGGGAGCCCCATGCGCTCCAGTCGGACCAGGGCGTGGCGGCCGGCGGGCTCGGCGACCTCGATGACGTCGAAGGCACGGCCGACGGGCAGCATCACGGAGGCGCCAGGGAACTCAGACCAGGCCCTGGTCACCTGGTCCAGCGTCGCCCCGGCCGGCACCGGCGCCGCGAAACGCAGCGGGTGCGCGCCGGGCTCGGGGCAGTCCGCGCGTCCGCAGGAGCAGGCGCCCGCCGCGGCCCGCGCACCCGGCACCACGTCCCAGGCCCACAGGCCGGTGAACTCGGCGACGGCGGTGCACTCCGACGAGCGGCCGCGCCGACGCGTGCTGGAGCGGATCTCGCGGATACCGCCGATCGTGAAGCCCATGCCCCCTCCAACGGGTCCAGCGCGCCGGTGGTTACGAAACGGAGCGAGACGGAAGCGGAACGTGACGCTACGGCTTCGACTTCCCCCGCTTCCGCGAGGCCAAGGCGGCGCCTTGCGGCACTTCGGGTCGCGCACCGGAGGTCGTGCGCCCCTGCGCGCACCACTCCGCCTACTTCCGGCCGTCCTATGTCAAGTGAATCGCGAGAGGGCGACCGTGAGTTCATTCGAAGGGGTGGCGAATGGTGGCGTTTCAAGGATCGCCATGGCTGGAGCGGTGATCGTAGGATTACTGTGAGTGTGCGAGGCCTTTAGGCACATGCACCCGTGGGTATGCCGGTGGCACGTCGTCGGCTCGTTCGAAGGGTGAGAACCGGCGGACGGGAGGCCGTATTTACCGGCATTCTGATAGGGCTTGGCGCACTCGGCGACAAGTGGTCTCAGGGATGGGGGCGTTCCAGTGGGCGGCAACGGCGGTATCGGCACGAACGCTGACAAGCGCCCCAACGAGCTGCTCGGCTCGTGGTTCGTGCGCAGCGGCTGGTCCAAGGGCGAGCTGGCCCGCCAGGTGAACCGCAGGGCCCGCCAGCTGGGGGCCAACCACATCTCCACCGACACCTCCCGCGTGCGCCGCTGGCTGGACGGGGAGAACCCGCGTGAGCCGATCCCGCGGATCCTCTCCGAGCTGTTCTCCGAGCGTTTCGGCTGTGTCGTCTCCGTCGAGGACCTGGGTCTGCGCGCCACCCGTCAGTCACCCTCCGCGTCCGGCGTCGACCTGCCCTGGACGGGCCCGCAGGCGGTGGCCCTGCTCAGCGAGTTCTCGCGCAGCGACCTCATGCTGGCGCGGCGCGGCTTCCTCGGAACGTCGCTGGCCCTGTCCGCGGGCCCGTCCCTCATCGAGCCCATGCAGCGCTGGCTGGTGCCGACGCCGTCCGGGCCGGTCCCGCCCGAGCCCGAGTCGCCGCTGGAGTCCCGCAGGCCGGGCCGGCTGTCCAGGCCCGAGCTCGACCTGCTGGAGTCCACCACCCGCATGTTCCGGCAGTGGGACGCCCAGTGCGGCGGCGGTTTGCGCCGCAAGGCCGTCGTCGGGCAGCTGCACGAGGTCACCGACCTCCTCCAGGAGCCGCAGCCCGAGGCCACGACCCGCAAACTCTTCAAGGTCGCCGCGGAGCTGGCCGAACTCGCGGGCTGGATGTCGTACGACGTCGGACTCCAGCCCACCGCGCAGAAGTACTTCGTGCTCGCCCTGCACGCCGCCAAGGAGGCCGGCGACAAACCGCTCGGCTCCTACATCCTCTCCAGCATGAGCCGCCAGATGATCCACCTCGGCCGGCCCGACGACGCCCTTGAGCTGATCCACCTCGCGCAGTACGGCAGCCGCGACTGCGCGAGCCCGCGCACCCAGTCCATGCTGTATGCGATGGAGGCCCGCGCCTACGCCAACATGGGCCAGCCCGGCAAGTGCAAGCGGGCCGTGCGGATGGCCGAGGACACCTTCGCCGAGGCCGACGAGTGGGACGAGCCGGACCCCGACTGGATCCGTTTCTTCTCGGAGGCCGAGCTGTACGGGGAGAACTCCCACTCCTTCCGTGACCTCGCCTACGTCGCCGGCCGCAGCCCCGCCTACGCCTCACTGGCCGAGCCGCTGATGCAGCGAGCGGTGGAGCTGTTCGCCAAGGACCCCGAGCACCAGCGGTCGTACGCGCTCAACCTGATCGGCATGGCCACCGTGCACCTGCTCCAGCGCGAGCCCGAGCGCAGCACCGACTTCGCCTCACAGGCCATGGGGATCGCCCGGAAGGTCCGCTCCGAGCGTGTGAACACTCGTATCCGAAAGACGGTCGACACCGCGGTGCGCGATTTCGGCGACCTGGCCACCGTGGCCGATCTCACCGACCAGCTCGCCGTCGACCTGCCGGAGGCCGCGGAAGCGGTCTGACCGAGCGGGACACCCAAGCCCCGGCCACGGCCGGTCCTCCCGAACTGCCCGACTCGGCTCCCCCATGCCAGGTCATCGAGAGGCCCGCCGTGGCCGGTTTGCGCTGTCCGGGGACGTCGCGCCAGGACGACGATCCCGTGGACCGGCACCCCGCGCTTCACCCACGCGTAACACGCAGGGCGTCTTCGTCACCCCGGCGAAACAACGAGGGGCTTCCATCGAAACCGCGCTGCGCCAGTCTCATGGCGCATAACCGGCCAGCCCCTCATCCGACCGGACCGCCCAGGCACCGCCCGCACGGGGCCGCACAACCGACGAGGAGACGCCGATGGCACCAGCCATCACGCTTGCCGCGGAGGCACCCAAACTGTCCTCCGCGAACACAGGCTTCATGCTCATCTGCTCCGCCCTGGTGCTGCTCATGACCCCGGGCCTGGCCTTCTTCTACGGAGGCATGGTCCGCGTCAAGAGCACCCTCAACATGCTGATGATGAGCTTCATCAGCATGGGCATCGTCACCATCCTCTGGGTGCTCTACGGCTTCTCGCTCGCCTTCGGCACGAACAACGGCTTCATCGGCTTCAACTCCCACTGGCTCGGGCTCAGCGACATCGGGCTCACCCAGCTGTGGGACGGCTACACCATCCCGATCTTCGTCTTCATGGTCTTCCAGCTCATGTTCGCGATCATCACCCCGGCCCTGATCAGCGGCGCCCTCGCGGACCGCGTGAAGTTCTCGGCGTGGTCGCTGTTCGTCGTGCTGTGGGCCACGATCGTCTACGTGCCCGTCGCCCACTGGGTCTGGGGCGCCGACGGCTGGGCCTACAAGCTCGGTGTGATCGACTTCGCCGGCGGCACGGCGGTCCACATCAACGCGGGCGCGGCGGCCCTCGGCGTCATCCTCGTGATCGGCCGGCGCGTCGGCTTCAAGAAGGACCCGATGCGCCCCCACAGCCTCCCGCTGGTCATGCTCGGCGCGGGTCTGCTGTGGTTCGGCTGGTTCGGCTTCAACGCCGGCTCGTGGCTCGGCAACGACGACGGCGTGGGCGCGCTGATGTTCGTCAACACGCAGGTCGCCACCGCCGCCGCCATGCTCGCCTGGCTCGCCTACGAGAAGCTCCGGCACGGCGCGTGCACCACACTGGGCGCCGCCTCCGGTGCGGTCGCCGGCCTGGTGGCGATCACCCCGTCCGGCGGTGCCGTCTCCCCGCTCGGCGCGATCGCCGTCGGCGCCATCGCCGGTGTCGCCTGCGCCGCGGCCGTGGGCCTGAAGTTCCGGTTCGGCTACGACGACTCGCTCGACGTCGTCGGCGTCCACATGGTCGGCGGCATCATCGGCTCCCTGCTCATCGGCTTCTTCGCCACCGGCAAGGGCCAGTCCGCCGCGACCGGTGTCCTCTACGGCGACCACAGCTGGACCCAGCTGTGGAAGCAGTGCGCCGGCGTCGGCGCCGTCCTCGCCTACTCCCTGATCGTCTCCGCGGTCCTCGCCTTCCTGCTCGACCGGACCATCGGGATGCGGGTCTCCGAGGACGAGGAGATCTCCGGCATCGACCGGGCCGAGCACGCCGAGACCGCGTACGACTTCAGCGGCGCCGGCGGTGGCGTCATCGGCTCCGCCACCTCCCCGGCCCCGGGCGCCGCCCCGCAGACCAAGCAGACCAAGAGGGTGGACGCATGAAGCTCATCACCGCCGTCGTCAAGCCGCACCGGCTCGACGAGATCAAGGAGGCCCTCCAGGCCTTCGGCGTCCACGGACTGACGGTCACCGAGGCCAGCGGTTACGGTCGTCAGCGGGGCCACACCGAGGTCTACCGTGGTGCCGAGTACACCGTCGACCTCGTCCCCAAGATCCGTATCGAGGTGCTGGCCGAGGACGACGACGCCGAGCAGCTGATCGAGGTCGTCGTCAAGGCGGCCCGGACCGGCAAGATCGGTGACGGCAAGGTCTGGTCCCTGCCGGTCGAGACCGCCGTCCGGGTCCGCACCGGCGAGCGCGGCCCCGACGCGCTCTGACACGACGGAAGAACGGGAGTCGCCGGGTGACGGGTACAGAGGTGCGGAACGAAGCGGATGACTCGGGACCCAGCGGCTACGCGGCGGCCCGGCTGCGCCTCCTGGGTGAGGAGGCGCGGTCCGGGCCGCCGCGCCGTGCCGCCCTGGCCGGGCTGACCGACGACTGGCTCACCGGACTCTTCACCGCCGCGGCCCGGGACACCCGTGGGGTCTCGCTCGTCGCCGTCGGCGGCTACGGCCGCGGCGAGCTGTCCCCGCGCAGCGACCTGGACCTCCTGCTGCTCCACGACGGCAGCGCCCCCGACGCCGTCGCCGCCCTGGCCGACCGCCTCTGGTACCCCGTCTGGGACCTCGGGCTGGCCCTCGACCACTCCGTGCGCACCCCGGCCGAGGCCCGCAGGACGGCCGGCGAGGACCTGAAGGCCCACCTCGGCCTCCTCGACGCCCGCCACCTCGCCGGCGACCTCGGCCTCACCGCGGCACTGCGCACCACCGTCCTCGCCGACTGGCGCAACCAGGCGCCCAAGCGCCTCCCCGAACTGCGGGAACTGTGCGCCGAGCGCGCCGAACGCCAGGGCGAGCTCCAGTACCTCCTGGAACCCGACCTCAAGGAGGCCCGCGGTGGCCTGAGGGACGCCACCGCCCTGCGCGCCGTGGCCGCCTCCTGGCTGGCCGACGCCCCGCGCGAGGGCCTCGCGGACGCCCGCCGGCGCCTTCTCGACGTACGGGACGCCCTGCACCTGGCGACCGGCCGGGCCACCGACCGGCTGGCGCTGCAGGAGCAGGACCAGGTGGCGGCGGGGCTGGGCCTGCTGGACGCCGACACCCTGCTGCGGCAGGTCTACGAAGCGGCCCGCGTGATCTCGTACGCCAGTGACGTCACCTGGCGCGAGGTCGGGCGTGTCCTGCGGTCGCGGTCCGCGCGCCCGCGCCTGCGCGCCATGCTGGGCGGCGGCAGGCCGGTCGCCGAGCGCTCACCGCTGGCCGAAGGCGTGGTGGAGCAGGACGGCGAGGCGGTGCTCGCCCGCTCCGCGCGCCCCGAACGCGACCCCGTGCTCCCGCTGCGGGCCGCGGCCGCCGCCGCACAGGCCGGACTCCCGCTCTCCCTGCACGCCGTACGGCGCCTGGCCGCCGTCGCCAGGCCCCTGCCCACGCCCTGGCCCGCCGAGGCGCGCGAACAACTGGTGACCCTGCTCGGTTCCGGCCGACCCACCGTCGACGTCTGGGAGGCGCTGGAGGCAGAGGGCCTGATCAGCCGGCTGCTGCCCGACTGGGAGCGGGTCCGCTGCCGCCCGCAGCGCAACGCCGTCCATCTCTGGACCGTGGACCGCCACCTGATCGAGACCGCGGTCCGCGCCTCCGAGCTGACCCGCCGGGTCAGCCGCCCGGACCTGCTCCTGGTCTCCGCGCTGCTGCACGACATCGGCAAGGGCTGGCCCGGCGACCACTCCGTGGCCGGCGAGATCATCGCCAGGGACGTGGCCGCGCGGATCGGCTTCGACCCCACCGACGCCACCGTCCTGTCCACCCTCGTCCGGCACCACCTGCTGCTGATCGAGACGGCCACCCGGCGCGACCTGGAGGACCCGGCGACGGTCCGCGCGGTCGCCGACGCCGTCGGCAGCCAGGGCACCCTGGAACTGCTGCACGCCCTCACCGAGGCGGACGCCCTCGCCACCGGCCCGGCCGCCTGGTCCTCCTGGCGCGGCTCCCTCGTCGCCGACCTGGTCCGGCGCGTCCGCGCCGTCCTGGCCGGGAACGAGCCCGCCGAACCCGAGCCCGCCGCCCCCACGGCCGAGCAGGAGCGGCTGGCCATCGAGGCCTTCCGCACCGGCAGCCCGGTCCTCGCGCTGCGCGCCCAGCCCGAACCGGCCGGCGAGGAGGAGGCCCCCGGCGCGCCCGAGCCGCTCGGTGTGGAACTGCTGATCGCCGTACCGGACCAGCCGGCCGTGCTGCCCGCCGTCGCCGGCGTCCTCGCCGTGCACCGCCTGACCGTCCGCACCGCCGAGCTGCGCACCCTGCGCCTGCCCGACGACGTCGACGACGGCGCGGTCCTGCTGCTGAACTGGCGGGTGGCCGCCGAGTACGGCTCCCTGCCCCAGGCGGCCCGGCTGCGCGCCGACCTGGTCCGCGCCCTGGACGGCTCGCTCGACATCGCCGGCCGCCTCGCCGAGCGGGACGCGGCCTACCCGCGCCGCCGCGGCTGGGTGGCACCGCCGCCGCGCGTGACGGTGGACCCGGCGGCCTCCCACCACGCCACGGTGATCGAGGTGCGCGCCCAGGACGCGCCCGGCCTGCTGTTCCGCATCGGCATGGCCCTGGAGAAGGCCGGGGTCCAGGTGCGCAGCATGCACGTCAGCACCCTCGGCGCCAACGCCGTCGACGCCTTCTACGTCACCACCGGCACCGGTGCGCCGCTGCCGGACGGGGACGCGGCATCGCTGGCGCGCGTGCTCGAGGAGACCCTGCGGGGATGACCCTGCCCCGGTGAGTTCGACGCCGGGATACCCTGGAGGGCGATTCCCAGAAGCCATCACCGACCCCGAGGACCGCGAGCGCCGTGTTCGACACTCTCTCCGATCGCCTGTCAGCGACTTTCAAGAACCTGCGCGGCAAGGGACGGCTCTCCGAGGCGGATGTCGACGCCACGGCACGTGAGATCCGCATCGCGCTCCTCGAAGCGGACGTGGCGCTGCCCGTCGTGCGTTCCTTCATCAAGAACCTGAAGGAGCGCGCGCTCGGCGCCGAGGTCTCCAGGGCACTGAACCCGGCCCAGCAGGTCCTGAAGATCGTCAACGAGGAACTGGTCACCATCCTCGGCGGCGAGACCCGGCGGCTGCGCTTCGCCAAGCAGCCCCCCACCGTCATCATGCTGGCGGGTCTCCAGGGTGCCGGTAAGACCACCCTGGCGGGCAAGCTCGGCAAGTGGCTCAAGGACCAGGGCCACTCGCCGCTGCTGGTCGCCGCCGACCTCCAGCGCCCGAACGCCGTCAACCAGCTGAGCGTCGTCGCCGACCGCGCCGGTGTCGCCGTCTACGCCCCGGAGCCGGGCAACGGCGTGGGCGACCCGGTCAAGGTCGCCAAGGACTCCATCGAGTTCGCGAAGTCCAAGGTCCACGACATCGTGATCGTGGACACCGCCGGCCGTCTCGGCATCGACCAGGAGATGATGCAGCAGGCCGCGGACATCCGCGACGCCGTCTCCCCGGACGAGATCCTGTTCGTCGTCGACGCGATGATCGGTCAGGACGCCGTCAACACGGCCGAGTCCTTCCGCGACGGCGTCGGTTTCGACGGCGTGGTGCTCTCCAAGCTCGACGGTGACGCCCGCGGTGGTGCGGCGCTCTCGATCCGCCAGATCACCGGCAAGCCGATCATGTTCGCGTCGAACGGCGAGAAGCTGGACGACTTCGACGCGTTCCACCCGGACCGGATGGCCTCCCGCATCCTCGACATGGGTGACCTGCTCACCCTGATCGAGCAGGCGGAGAAGACCTTCAGCCAGGAAGAGGCCGCCAAGATGGCCTCGAAGCTGGCGTCCAAGAAGGGCCAGGACTTCACCCTGGACGACTTCCTGGCCCAGATGGAGCAGGTCCGCAAGATGGGCTCCATCTCCAAGCTGCTCGGCATGCTCCCGGGCATGGGCCAGATCAAGGACCAGATCCAGAACATCGACGAGCGCGACGTCGACCGCACCGCCGCGATCATCAAGTCGATGACCCCGGTCGAGCGCCAGGACCCGGCGATCATCAACGGCTCCCGCCGTGCCCGTATCGCCAAGGGCTCGGGCGTCGAGGTCAGCGCGGTGAAGAACCTGGTCGAACGGTTCTTCGAGGCCCGCAAGATGATGTCCCGCATGGCCCAGGGCGGCGGCATGCCCGGCATGCCGGGGATCCCCGGCATGGGCGGCGGCCCCGGCCGCACCAAGAAGCAGCCGAAGAAGGCCAAGGGCAAGCAGCGTTCCGGCAACCCGATGAAGCGCAAGCAGCAGGAGCTGGAGGACGCCCAGCGCCGCGAGGCGGCGGCCCAGGGCGGCGCCTTCGGCCTGCCGCAGCAGGGCGGTCAGGACTTCGAACTGCCGGACGAGTTCAAGAAGTTCATGGGCTGATCCGGCCCCGCGCAACGCCACACCGAGGGCGCCTCCCGGACCCGGGGGGCGCCCTCAGCGCGTGCCGTGGTCTGTCATGTGCCGTAACGTCCTGGTATGAGCAATGCCGCGCCACCACGCCAGGCCCCTGACCAGCCGTGGCGCGCCGAGGGCACCCCGGACGAGCCGCCGAGGCGGACCGGGGGATCCAGGCTGCGCGGCGGCCGATGGTGGGGCCTGTTCGTCACCGCGGTGATCGTCTTCCTGCTCGCCTACGTCGGCCTGAACTACCTCGGCCAGGGGAACGAGCCGACGATCTCGTACACCGAGTTCAGCCGGGAGGTCGGCGACGGCAACGTCGCGAAGATCTACTCCAAGGGCGACGCGATCCAGGGGCAGCTCAAGAGCCCCCGCGCCGATCCCGAAGGCGGCGGCACCTACAGCAAGTTCAAGACGCAACGGCCGGCCTTCGCGACCGACAAGCTGTGGCAGGAGCTGAGCAGCCACGGCGTCACGGTGACCGCGCGACCGGTGGTGCAGGAGCGCAGCTTCCTGTCCAACCTGCTGATCTCCCTGATCCCCATCGTGTTCCTCGCCGCGATCTGGATCTTCTTCGCCCGACGGATCGGAGCGGGACTGGGCGGCGCGGCGGGCATGTTCGGCCGCAAGCCGCCGCCGAAGCCGGTGGGACCCCGCCCCGACAGCAAGCGCACGACCTTCGCGGACGTGGCCGGGATCGACGAGGTCAAGGGCGAACTCGACGACGTCGTCGACTTCCTGGAGCACCCCGACGCCTACCGCAGGATGGGCGCCAAACTGCCCCGCGGGGTGCTGCTGGCCGGACAGCCGGGCACCGGCAAGACCCTGCTGGCCCGCGCGGTCGCCGGCGAGGCCGGAGTGCCGTTCTTCTCCGCCTCGGCGTCCGAGTTCATCGAGATGATCGTCGGCGTCGGCGCGTCCCGCGTCCGCGAGTTGTTCGCCGAGGCCCGCAAGGTGGCGCCGTCGATCATCTTCATCGACGAGATCGACACCATCGGGCGGGCGCGCGGCAGCGGCGCCTCGATGAGCGGCCACGACGAGCGCGAGCAGACCCTGAACCAGATCCTCACGGAGATGGACGGCTTCTCGGGCTCCGAAGGCGTGATCGTCATCGCCGCGACCAACCGCGCGGACATCCTCGACCCGGCACTGACCCGGCCGGGCCGCTTCGACCGGGTGGTCAACGTGGCCCCGCCGGACCGCGGCGGACGCGAGGCGATCCTGCGGATCCACACCCGGGACATCCCGCTCGCACCCGATGTGGACCTGCCGCAGATGGCACGGGTGACCCCCGGAATGACAGGGGCGGATCTGGCCAATCTCGCCAACGAGGCCGCTCTGCTCGCGGTCAAGCGCAAACAGGACCAGGTGACCGCCGGCGACCTGT
This sequence comes from Streptomyces sp. IBSBF 3136, assembly GCF_036815105.1. Lineage (NCBI taxonomy): Bacteria > Bacillati > Actinomycetota > Actinomycetes > Kitasatosporales > Streptomycetaceae > Streptomyces > Streptomyces sp. IBSBF 3136. Next base: position 15,270 of record NZ_JAJSZC010000071.1, on the reverse strand, counting down.
CCGAGGCGCTGGAGAAGGTCCAGCTGGGCGCCGAACGCACCCTCGTGATGCCCGAGGAGGACCGCCGCCGCACCGCCTACCACGAGAGCGGCCACGCCCTCCTCGGCATGCTCCAACCGGGCGCCGACCCCGTCCGCAAGATCACCATCGTGCCGCGCGGCCGGGCCCTCGGCGTGACCATGTCCACCCCCGAGGTGGAGCGGTACGCGCACTCGGAGGAGTACCTGCGCGGCCGCATCATCGGTGCCCTCGGCGGGATGGCCGCGGAGGACGTCGTCTACGGCGTCGTCACCACGGGCGCCGAGAACGACCTCGAACAGGTCACCAACATCGCGCGCGGGATGGTGGCCCGCTGGGGCATGAGTGAACGCGTCGGCCGCCTGTCCGCCCTCCCGAGCGACGCCCAGCAGGCGTACGGCCTCGCGGCCGCCCCGCACACCCTCGACGTGATCGACGGGGAGATGCGCCGGATCGTCGACGAGTGCTACGAGGAGGCCCGCAACAAGCTCCGCGAGCACCGCGGCCGGCTCGACGCCCTGGCCGGGGCCCTCCTGGAGAGCGAGACGCTGGAGGAGGCGGAGGCGTACCGGATCGCCGGGATCACGCGCCTGGCCAAGGAGTCCGAGACGGCGTAGGCCGCACGGCGGCCGCCGTCCGCCCCGCCGCTCCGCTGTTCGCTACGGCACGCGGGCTATCAGGTAGCGGAACACGTTGGGCATCCACACCGTGCCGTCCTCGCGCCGGTACGGGTGCAGCGCCTCCGTCAGCTCCTTGTCCACCTGCCTGCGGTCCGTCGCCGCGATCGCCGCGTCGAACAGGCCCGTCGACAGCAGCCCGCGCACGGCGCTGTCCGTGTCGGCGTACCCGAACGGGCAGGACACCCGCCCCGAGCCGTCCGGCTTCAGCCCGGCCCGGTGGGCGACCTCCTCCAGGTCGTCACGGTGGGCGGGACGCCACCGGCCCGCGCCGCGCGGCGGATCGGCCGGCTTCGTCGCCACGCGCAGCACCGAGGAGGTGGCACAGCGCTCCGGCGGGCCCCAGCCCGCGAGCACCACGGCCGCTCCGTGCCCGGCCAGCGGCAGCGCGGCGGCCAGCAGTTCGCCCAGCCCCTCGGCGTCGCCCGCCCGGCAGCCGATCGGCTCGAACACGGTCACCACGGTGTACGCGGGCGTCCGGGCGTCGGCCAGGTCCCCGGGGGAGCCCGCCACGAGCCGCACGCCGGCCCGCGTGCGCGTGCCGCGCGGCCCGCCCGGCAGCAGGCGCTCGCGCGCCAGGGCGAGCCGTTCGGGGCAGGAGTCGACACCGGTGACCGAAGCCCCTCTGGAGAGGGACATCAGCAGGGCGAGCCCGGAGCCGCAGCGAAGGCCCAGCAGCCTGGTGCCCGGGCCCACTTCCAGTCGCTCGTGGACGGTCTCGTAGAGCGGCACCAGCATCCGCTCCTGGATCTCGGACCAGTCACGCGCGCGTGCGCACAGGTCCACGCGGGGTGGTGCGGAAGCCGCGTGGGCCAGGTGTTCCCGCACGAGCGTAGGTGTCATAGGTAAGCGCCCCATTCCGCCGACAGTTCGTCGCAGTGCCCGATTGCGTGGCCCCCGTGCCGTGCGCTCGCACTATCCACGTATGCCAGGTAACTCCCGGCTCGCGGTGCCGTCCAGGGGTCGTGGGGCCCCGCTTGGGTCCGGTGCGCCTGTGTGGCGAGATTTCACGTCCGCGCAACCTGCGTGACCCGCCGGATGCCGGGGCAGGCGCGGGCTCGGGGTAACGTCGCGGGCGCCGCGGGCGCTGAGTGAGACAGAGACCCGTACGCGAGAGCGGCCGAAACGCCCCTTGCGCATCCCCCGATCACAGCCGCACCGAGGCGTACACGCCGGGTCGTACGTCAGGCTACGCACCGGCTTGGTATGAGCTGCGAGGCTTCTCCGCAGATCAGCGCACCCGCCCTCGTCAGGACGCATCAGCGGCAACTGACGGGTAAGTGCAAATTATTTGGGATGGCCCGGAATAGGAACACAGCGGCACCCACGCTCGTTGTCATTACGTGAGCACGACACAGACACCACCTGTTCTCGCCGCAGAGCTGGCGCAGGCGTGGGCCGATATTCAGCGGTACCACCCCGAGCTGCCTGACCTTGCCGCGCCAGAGTCCCTTATCGGGGAGTCGTCGTCCGCGTGCGGGCACGAACTCTCCTTCGAACGACTGCTTCACGAGGCAGTCCACGGCATCGCCGCCGCCCGCGGGGTCCGCGACACCTCCCGCGCCGGCCGCTACCACAACCGCCGATTCCTCGCCATCGCCGAGGAGCTGGGCCTGGACCACCCCGAGGAACCGCATCCCAGCAGCGGTTTCTCCCTGGTCACGCTCAACCCCGAGGCGAAGCGCCGCTACCGCCCCACCATGGAGCGGCTCCAGCGCGCGCTGAAGGCCCACACGGTGGCCACCTCCGCCGACACCTCCCGCACGTTCCGCGGCCCGGCCGCCCGGCACGGCTCCTCCGGTGGCGGGGTCCGCGTCAAGGCGGTCTGCGACTGCGGGCGCAACGTCCGCGTGGTGCCCTCGGTCCTGGCCCAGGCCCCGATCGTGTGCGGCGGCTGCGGCAAGCCGTTCCGTATCCCGGAGGTCGTGGGAGCGGCGGCGAGTTAGGGGTACGGCTGCTCGTGGCAGCCGTACCCCGCTCTCCCGCCGGGGCTCGCGCACCCGACGCAGCTCACCCCCGCGCCGGGTGCCTCCTCGGCATGCCCTGACGGGGCCCCGTATCGTCGTCAGCGCCCTCGTCCACACCCTCCGCCATAAGCGACCCACAGGGTGTGGCACAATGGCTAGCTGTACTCGACAGTCGCACAGGACCCCTCTCTCCTCCGGCTGACGCGTCCATCGGGCACTCGGGTACCGCAACCCCACGCGGCAATCTCGCCGTGCCCAACCACGTCAAATCCAGGAGAATCCACTCCCGTGGCAGTCAAGATCAAGCTGAAGCGTCTGGGCAAGATCCGTTCGCCTCACTACCGCATCGTCGTCGCCGACTCCCGCACCCGCCGTGACGGCCGTGCGATCGAGGAGATCGGCAAGTACCACCCGACCTACAACCCGTCGGTCATGGAGGTGGACGCCGACCGCGTCGCCTACTGGCTGGGTGTCGGCGCGCAGCCGACCGAGCCCGTCCTCGCCATCCTGAAGAAGACCGGCGACTGGCAGAAGTTCAAGGGCGAGCCCGCCCCGGCGCCGCTGCTCGTCGCCGAGCCGAAGGCCACCCGTCCGACGTTCGAGGCGCTCGGCGGTGACGACGAGGGCAAGGGTGAGGCCATCACCCAGAAGAAGAAGGCTGAGAAGAAGGACGAGGCCGCGGCTGAGTCCGAGTCGACCGAGGCCTGAGCAGCATGCTCGAAGAGGCGCTTGAGCACCTCGTGAAGGGCATCGTCGACAACCCTGACGATGTGCAGGTCGCCTCGCGCGACCTGCGTCGCGGGCGCGTGCTGGAGGTCCGGGTGCACCCCGACGACCTCGGCAAGGTGATCGGCCGCAACGGTCGCACCGCGCGTGCTCTGCGCACCGTCGTGGGTGCCATCGGCGGCCGCGGTGTCCGTGTCGACCTCGTCGACGTGGACCAAGTCCGCTGACGCTTTCGCAGCACCGGCTCGGGCCGGGGAGGGCCACTGGGCCGTCCCCGGCCCGTAGTCGTATGACAGGAGAACAAGCACAGTGCAGCTGGTAGTCGCACGGATCGGCCGTGCCCATGGCATCAAGGGCGAGGTCACCGTCGAGGTGCGCACCGACGAGCCCGAACTCCGGCTCGCGCCCGGCGCCGTACTCGCCACCGACCCCGCCTCCACGGGACCGCTCACCATCGAGACCGGCCGGGTGCACAGCGGCCGGCTGCTCCTGCGCTTCGCGGGCGTGAGCGACCGCAGCGGCGCCGAGGCCCTGCGCAACACCCTCCTGATCGCCGAGATCGACCCGGATGAGCTCCCCGAGGGCGAGGACGAGTACTACGACCACCAGCTCATGGACCTGGACGTGGTGACCGAGGACGGCACCGAGGTCGGCCGGATCACGGAGATCTCCCACCTGCCCTCCCAGGACCTGTTCATCGTGGAACGCCCCGACGGCACCGAGGTCATGATCCCGTTCGTGGAGGAGATCGTCACCGAGATCGACCTGGAGGAGCAGCGGGCCGTCATCACGCCGCCGCCGGGCCTGATCGACGACCGCGCCGAGATCGCGTCCTCCCGCGACGAGGACGAGTCCTGATGCGCCTCGACGTCGTCACGATCTTCCCGGAGTACCTGGAACCGCTGAACGTCTCCCTCGTCGGCAAGGCACGCGCGCGCGGACGGCTGAACGTGCACGTCCACGACCTGCGGGACTGGACGTACGACCGGCACAACACGGTCGACGACACCCCGTACGGCGGCGGCCCCGGCATGGTCATGAAGACCGACCCCTGGGGGGACGCCCTGGACACGGTCCTCGCCGACGGCTACGAGTCCGGCGCCCAGGCACCCACGCTGATCGTCCCCACCCCGAGCGGCCGCCCCTTCACCCAGGAACTCGCCGTCGAGCTGTCCGAACGCCCCTGGCTGATCTTCACACCGGCCCGATACGAGGGCATCGACCGGCGCGTCATGGACGAGTACGCGACCCGGATGCCGGTCCACGAGGTCTCCATCGGCGACTACGTCCTCGCCGGCGGCGAGGCGGCCGTCCTCGTGATCACGGAGGCCGTGGCCAGGCTGCTGCCCGGCGTCCTCGGCAACGCCGAGTCCCACCGGGACGACTCCTTCGCACCCGGCGCGATGGCGAGCCTCCTGGAGGGCCCCGTCTACACCAAGCCGCCCGTCTGGCGCGGCCGGGACATCCCGGACGTGCTGCTCAGCGGCCACCACGGGAAGATCGCCCGCTGGCGCCGCGACGAGGCGCTCAGGCGCACCACGGCCCACCGGCCCGACCTGATCGAGCACTGCGAACCGAAGGCCTTCGACAAGAAGGACCGCGAGATGCTCTCCGTCCTGGGCTGGGCCCCGGACCCGGAGGGCGAGCCGTACGGTCGATTTTGGCGCAGGACCGGGGCCGTGGAAGAATAGACCGCTGTTGTGCGCCCGTCCGGCGTGCGCCCCTGCCACAGGGGGACACGACGCCCGTCCCGACCCGCACGGCAGACCTCTTGTACACCTAGTTGCCGTTGATGACCTGTGGCATCAGCGAAGAAAGCAGACGAAATGTCTCACCTGCTCGACAACGTCGACGCCGCGTCGCTGCGCAGCGACATCCCGGCCTTCCGCCCGGGTGACACCGTCAACGTGCACGTCCGCGTCATCGAGGGCAACCGCTCCCGTGTGCAGCAGTTCAAGGGCGTGGTGATCCGTCGCCAGGGCTCCGGTGTCCGCGAGACCTTCACGGTCCGCAAGGTCTCGTTCTCCGTCGGCGTCGAGCGCACCTTCCCGGTGCACACCCCGATCGTCGAGAAGATCGAGCTCGTCACCCGTGGTGACGTGCGCCGCGCCAAGCTGTACTACCTCCGTGAGCTGCGCGGCAAGGCCGCGAAGATCAAGGAGAAGCGCGACAGCTGAACGCTTTTCCGGGGTCACGGCGGAGCCGGATAGCATCTGGCTCCGATGGACACCGAAGCACAGCCGACGGAACGCGACCGCTCCTCCCTTCCCGGTATACCGGGATCGGAGGGCCGGTCGCGTTTCGCGTTGGTGGCGTGGATCGCCGACCGGTTGCCGGGCGGCAGGATCAGCCTCACCCTCCTCGCCTGCCTTGGGTTTTTGCTGCTCCTCAACGCTTTCGTGGTGCAACCGTTCCAGATTCCGAGCCGATCCATGGAACAGGGATTGAGGATCGGCGACCGCGTCCTCGTAAATAAGTTGGCGTACCGTTTCGGTGCCCAGCCGCGCCGCGGCGACGTGGTTGTCTTCGACGGGACCGGGTATTTCGGGGACGCCGACTACATCAAACGCGTTGTCGGGGTGGGGGAAGACCATGTGGTGTGCTGCGACGAGAAGGGGAGGATCGAGGTGAACGGCCGACCGGTCGACGAGACGGCGTTCCTCTATCCGGGGGACACCCCCTCCACCGTCCCCTTCGACGTCGTCGTGCCCGCGGGCCGCCTGTTCCTCCTCGGGGACCACCGCGGCGACTCCAGCGACTCCCGCGACCACCTCGGCTCACCCGGCGGCGGCATGGTGCCCGTCGGCGAGGTCATCGGCCGGGCCGACTGGATCGTCTGGCCGTACGACCGGCTGACCCGGCTGCACCGCCCGTCCGCGTACGCGCGCGTGCCCGCCGCGGAGGGTGCGCATGGGTAACCGCGGCAGGCCGCGTGGGGTGCCCAGCACGCCGGCCGACAACCTGCTGCCCACCGGGACGCGCCGCACCTCGGCGGCCGGCCCCGCCCCCGGCCGCAGCCGCGCCGAGCGGCGCAAGCTCCAGCGCAAGGTGAAGCGCAAGCGCAGGCGTTCGGCTGTTCGGGAGATCCCCCTCCTGGTCGGTGTCGCCGTCCTGATAGCGCTGGTCCTCAAGACCTTCCTCGTCCAGGCGTTCGTGATCCCGTCGGGCTCGATGGAGCAGACGATCCGGATCGGCGACCGCGTCCTGGTCGACAAGTTCACCCCGTGGTTCGGCTCCAAGCCCAAGCGCGGGGACGTCGTTGTGTTCCACGACCCGGGCGGCTGGCTGGCCGACGAGCAGACCGCCAAGAAGCACGACCCCATCGTCGTCAAGCAGGTCAAGGAAGGCCTCACCTTCATCGGCCTGCTTCCGTCGGACAACGAGAAGGACCTGATCAAGCGGGTGATCGGGGTCGGCGGCGACCACGTCAAGTGCTGTGACGCGCAGGGCCGGGTCACCGTCAACGGCGTACCGCTGACCGAGGGCGCCTACCTGTATCCCGGCAGTTCCCCGTCCGCCACGCCCTTCGACATCACCGTGCCCAAGGGGCGCCTGTGGGTGATGGGCGACCACCGGGACAACTCCGCCGACTCCCGCGCCCACCAGAACACGCCGTACGGCGGCACGGTCTCCGAGAACTCGGTGGTCGGCCGCGCCATGGTGATCGGCTGGCCCGTCGGCCACTGGACCCGCCTCGACGAACCTAAAACCTTCGCAAGCGTTGTGAACTCCGTGTCGGGGTCGACCGCGGCTCCCGCGCCGTCGCATAGGGTTGCCTCCGACGATCCGAACGCAATGACCCAGCTCCCGAGCCCTGCGGAACTCCCGCTCGTTATGGGAGTGGTGGGCCTGCACCGTGCATGGGGCAGGCGGCGGCACAGAGTAAGGAGTTGGCGTGGGGGATGTGGCGGTTGGCGCACGGTCGGGACACGACGGCGAGGAGCACCGCGGGCACCCCGTGGAGGCGAACGTCCCCGGTCCCGGCGGCGCCATGAGCTCCGGGAGCTCGGAGTTCTCGGCGACGGGAGACGACACGCCGGAGGGACAGCGGCCCGAGGCCGAGAGCGACGGTACGGACGAGGGCGCACGCCCGCCGAGGAAGCCGCGCTCGTTCTGGAAGGAACTGCCGATCCTGATCGGCATCGCCCTGGTCCTCGCCCTGCTGATCAAGACGTTCCTGGTGCAGGCGTTCTCGATCCCGTCGGACTCGATGCAGAACACCCTCCAGCAGGGTGACCGCGTCCTCGTCGACAAGCTCACCCCGTGGTTCGGCTCCAAGCCCGAGCGCGGCGAGGTCGTCGTCTTCCACGACCCGGACAACTGGCTGGCCGGCGAGCCGACGCCCAACCCGAACCCGGTGCAGAAGGTGCTCAGCTGGATCGGCCTGATGCCGTCCGCCGAGGAGAAGGACCTGATCAAGCGGGTCATCGGCGTCGGCGGTGACACGGTCCAGTGCAAGGGCACCGGCCCGCTCGTGGTCAACGGCAAGGCGCTGAACGAGCCGTACGTCTACCCGGGCAACACCCCGTGCAGCCAGGACGACCAGGGCGGCCAGTTCAAGGTCAAGGTTCCCAAGGGCTACATCTGGGTGATGGGCGACCACCGCCAGAACTCCCGCGACTCGCGCTACAACCAGTCCGACAAGCACCACGGCATGGTCCCCGTCGACAAGGTCGTCGGCCGCGCCATCGTCAAGGCATGGCCGATCAACCGCTGGGGCACCCTGCCCGTCCCGGACACCTTCGACCAGCCCGGTCTCAACCAGCAGTCCTCGGCCGCGGCCGCCCTCTCGGTGGCCCCGGAGGGCGCCGCCGTGGCGGCGGTGCTTCCGGTGGCGCTGTGGCGGCGCGGGCGGACGCAGCCGGTGAGGTCCGACAAGCGCTGAGCGTTCGGCCCGGGGCGTGCGTGCCCGGGTCGTCGATGCCTCCGCCGTGAACGCGCGGGTGTGAACCTGCCGGTCGTGAACGTGCCGGTCGTGAATGTGCGGGCCGCGAAAGAGGGGCTGCCCCTGCCCGGTACTGCCGGGTAGGGTGCGGGTCCATGGGTGGCGAGAGCACGACGCGTACGGCCCCGCGCAGCGGGAGCACAGGCACGGCACAGACCGGCGGCAGCCGGCTCGGGCAACGGCTGTCCGGGCTGGCCGTGGCACTGGGTCTGGTCATGTTCCTCGGCGGGTTCGTCTGGGGAGCCCTGGTCTACCGGCCGTACACCGTGCCCACCAGTTCGATGACCCCGACGATCGACATCGGCGACCGGGTGCTGGCCCAGCGTGTCGACGGCGGTGAGGTCGAGCGCGGTGACGTCGTCGTCTTCCGGGACAAGAACTGGGTCGCCAACGCGAATGTCGTCAAGCGGGTCGTCGCGGTCGGTGGCGACACCGTCTCCTGCTGCACCGACGGCAAGCTCACCGTCAACGGCAAGCAGATCGACGAGCCGTACCTGCCCGAGGGCAGCCTGGCCGAGATCAAGAACTTCCCGACGGTGACCGTCCCCGAGGGCCGTCTCTTCCTGCTCGGCGACGAGCGCCAGGGTTCCCTGGACTCCACCGCCCACCTCACCGACGCGGCCCGGGGCACGGTGGCCCGCGATGCCGTCTCAGCCCGCGTCGACGCCGTCGTCTGGCCCATGAAGGGCATGCTCAAGCGGCCCACCGGCTTCGAGACCCTGGGCGCCCTCTCCCGGCCGGGCCCGCTCACGACCATCGAACTGCTGGTCGTCGCCGGTGCCGTCCTGGTCCTCGGCGGCGGCGCCTACGGTCCGATCGCCAAGCGGCTGGGCCGCTCCCGCGCCCGTGGCTGAGCCGGCCGAGCCCACGCCGACCGGCGAGGAGAGCTACGAGGGCGGTCTGCGCAAGGTCGCCCGGGTGGTCCTGCTCGACCCACGCGACCGCATCCTCCTGCTGCACGGCCACGAGCCGGACGACCCGGCCGACGACTGGTGGTTCACCCCGGGCGGCGGACTGGAGGGCGACGAGACGCGCGAAGAGGCCGCTCTCAGGGAACTCGCCGAGGAGACCGGCATCACCGACGTCCGGCTCGGTCCCGTGCTGTGGCGCCGGCGGTGTTCCTTCCCGTTCGCCGGCCGCCGCTGGGACCAGGACGAGTGGTACTACCTGGCCCGTACCACCCAGACGGCCACCGCGGCGCCGGGGCTGACCGAGCTGGAGCGGCGCAGTGTCGTCGGAGCGCGCTGGTGGACCTGTGAGGAACTGAGCCGGGCACGTGAGACGGTGTATCCGACCAGACTCGCCGGGCTGCTGCGCACGCTGCTCGACGAAGGTCCCCCGGCCAGGCCAATGACCCTCGACACGGAAATCGTCTGAGGGTCCGTCGGACTGGCGCACAATGGTGGGATCGCACGGCTGAAGGGGAACATGCCATGAGCGCCGAGGACCTCGAGAAGTACGAGACCGAGATGGAGCTGAAGCTCTACCGGGAGTACCGAGATGTCGTCGGTCTGTTCAAATACGTGATCGAGACCGAGCGGCGTTTCTATCTCACCAACGACTACGAGATGCAGGTGCACTCAGTCCAGGGCGAGGTCTTCTTCGAGGTGACCATGGCCGACGCCTGGGTCTGGGACATGTACCGGCCGGCCCGCTTCGTGAAACAGGTCCGCGTCCTCACGTTCAAGGACGTGAACATCGAGGAGTTGAACAAGAGCGACCTCGAACTTCCGGGCGGCTGACACGCCTGCGGTCCCCTCTTTCGGGTGACGGGTTTTTCCACAACCGGCGAGTAGCACACCAAGATCCACTTCTGTTCTCGTGATGCGTGACGGTTGGCGCCGGAGGTGGTGCCGACATGAGCAAGGCACGCAGTGGACTCGGCAGGTACGGCGAGGACCTGGCCGCGCGGCGGCTGACCGAGGCCGGTTTGACGATCCTGGAGCGCAACTGGCGCTGCGGGCGGTCCGGCGAGATCGACATCGTGGCCCGCGACGGAAACACCCTCGTCGTCTGCGAGGTTAAGACCCGCAGGTCAGGCATGTTCCAGCATCCGATGGCCGCCGTCACGCCCGCGAAGGCGCGACGGCTGAGGGACCTCGCCGAACGCTGGATCCAGAGCCACGGCGGAGCCCCGCCGGGAGGCGTCCGCATCGACCTGGTCGGCGTCCTCCTGCCCCGCCGGGGCGCCCCGGCGGTCGAGCACGCGCGGGGGGTGTCCTGACATGGGATTCGCCCGAACCTGCTCGGTGGCCCTGGTGGGCGTCGAGGGAGTGGTCGTCGAGGTCCAGGCCGACCTGGAGCCCGGCGTGGCGGCCTTCACCCTGGTGGGCCTCCCCGACAAGAGCCTGACGGAGAGCCGCGACCGGGTCCGCGCGGCGGTGGTGAACTCGGGCGGCGAGTGGCCGCAGAAGAAACTCACCGTCGGGCTCAGCCCGGCCTCCGTGCCGAAGGCCGGCTCAGGTTTCGACCTGGCCGTCGCCTGTGCGGTGCTCGGCGCCGCCGAACGCATCGACCCCAGGGTCCTCGCGGACCTCGTCATGATCGGGGAGCTGGGCCTGGACGGCCGGGTGCGGCCGGTGCGCGGCATCCTGCCCGCCGTCCTCGCGGCCGCCGAAGCGGGCTACGAACAGGTGGTCGTACCCGAGTGCGCCGCCGCCGAGGCGTCCCTGGTGCCCGGCGTGTCCGTGCTCGGCATCCGCAGCCTGCGCCAGCTGATCGCCGTCCTCACCGACGCGCCCGTGCCCGAGGAGGAGCCCGACGACCAGGGGCGCCCCGATCCCCTCCTGGCCGGCCTGCGGGTGCCGGGCACCGGCGCGGCCACCGGCATGCACAGCGCGGGTGCCGCACAGTACGACCAGGGGCACGACCTGGCCGACGTCGTGGGCCAGACCTCGGCGCGCACGGCCGTGGAGGTGGCCGCCGCCGGCGGGCACCACCTGTTCCTCGAAGGGCCGCCGGGCGCGGGCAAGACCATGCTCGCCGAGCGGCTGCCCGCCGTGCTGCCCCGGCTCACCCGCGAGGAGTCGCTGGAGGTCACGGCGGTGCACTCGGTGGCCGGGCTGCTGCCCCCGGGCAAGCCGCTCATCGACGTCGCGCCCTACTGCGCCCCGCACCACTCGGCCACGATGCAGTCGCTCGTCGGCGGCGGCCCGGGCGTCGGCCGCCCGGGCGCCGTCTCCCTCGCCCACCGGGGCGTCCTGTTCCTCGACGAGGCGCCCGAGTTCCACGGCCAGACCCTGGACGCCCTGCGGCAGCCCCTGGAGTCCGGGCACGTGGTGATCGCGCGCAGCGCGGGCGTGGTCCGGTTCCCCGCCCGGTTCCTGATGGTCCTGGCCGCCAACCCCTGCCCCTGTGGACGCTTCTCGCAGCGGGACGCCCTGTGCGACTGCCCGCCGTCGGCGATCCGCCGCTACCAGGCCCGGCTGTCCGGCCCCCTGCTGGACCGGGTCGACCTGCGGGTCGAGGTGGATCAGGTCACCCGCGCCCAGCTCACCGGCCCCGGCGCCCGCGGCGAGTCCACCGCCACCGTCGCCGACCGGGTCCGGGCGGCCCGGGAGCGGGCGGCCGCCCGGCTCGCCGAGACCCCGTGGCGCACCAACGGCGAAGTGCCCGGACGGGAGCTGCGCGGCCGCTTCCACGCCGTCGCCGGAGCGATGGACGAGGCCGAACGCAACCTCGAACGCGGTGTGCTCACGGCCCGCGGGATCGACCGGGTGCTGCGTGTCGCCTGGACGGTCGCGGACCTCGTCGGCCACGACCGCCCGGACGCCACCGACGTCGGCCTCGCCCTGCAACTGCGCACCGGAGTGCCGCGGGGCGTGCCCATGGCCATCGGGGCTCTCACATGACCGGGGCCCTGTCACGCCCGGGGGCATCACACGGCGGGGGGCACCGACATGACCGTGGGTGACCGGGAGCGGGAGCTGCTGGACCGTGTCTTCCTCACCCGGGTCGTCGAGCCGGGCGACGAGGCGTCCGGCCGGTGGCTGCGGCGCTACGGGCCGGGGGAGACGGTGCGGCGGCTGCGGGACGGCGGGGAGCCGCTGCCGGGGGTGAGCGGGACGCGGTGGGGCGGCCTGGTCGCCCGGGCGCGGCGGGCCGAGCCGGAGCGGGACCTGGAGGAGGCGTGCCGGGCCGGCGTGCGGTTCGTGTGCCCGGGGGACACGGAATGGCCCGGCCAGCTCGACGACCTCGGCGACGGCCGGCCCCTGGGGCTGTGGGTCCGTGGGCGGCCCGGACTGCGGATGTGGGCCTTGAGGTCCGTCGCCGTCGTCGGGGCCCGCGCCTGTACCGAGTACGGCAGCCATGTCGCCGGGACGCTCGCCGCGGAGCTGGCCGAGCGGGGCTGGGTCGTCGTCTCGGGGGGTGCCTACGGGATCGACGGGGCCGCCCACCGCGGCGCTCTCGCCGCGGGCGGGGCCACCGTCGCCGTGCTGGCCTGCGGGGTCGACCGCCCTTACCCGCGCGGCCACACCGCCCTGATCGACCGGATCGCCGAACAGGGACTGGTGATCGGCGAGTTGCCGCCAGGCGAGCATCCGACACCGAGCCGCTTCGTGCTGCGGAACCGGGTGATCGCGGCTCTGACCAGGGGAACCGTCGTCGTTGAGGCCGCCTGCCGCAGCGGCTCGCTGGTCACCGCCCGGGCGGCCGCGCGCCTGGGCAGGCTCACCATGGGGGTGCCGGGCCCCGTCACCAGCGGGCTCTCCGCCGGCGTGCACGAGATGCTGCGCGGCGAGGCGGTCCTGGTCACCGACGCGGCCGAGGTGGTCGAAGTCGTGGGTGACATGGGTGAGCTGGCTCCGCCCCGGCGGGGTCCGGTCCTTCCGCGTGACCTGCTGGAGCCGGCCGCCCGGGCCGTTCTGGCCGCCCTGCCGGGGGACCGCGTGGCCCCGGTTGGCGAGATCGCGTGCGACGCGGGCACCACGCCGGACGACGCGATCGCGAGACTGTACGAACTCCGAGCACTTGGTTACGTCGAACGACACGGCGACGGCTGGAAGTTGACACGCCAGGCGATGATCTCCGCCCGGACCGGCCGGGGGCGATGTTGACCGAGCGTGTTCGGCCGTCCGGGGGAACCCCCTATGCCCTTGGGAATTCCCGGAGTTGGCACCCGCGTCCGATCACACAGAGCGACCCGCGAGGTGCGGCGCGAGACCCGGTGGGGGAGGTTCGCGCAGGGGTGGTGCCTAGCTGTTCGCACACCGCGACTCCTCAGTCACGCTACGCTCACGAAGTCCGGGCGCAGAACGCGCCAACTCGACATCAGGCCGACAGCTCACCCAGGTACCCCACATCGGTGCACGACCTCCCAGGGCACCTCACCCACCCCACCACATCCCACCTCCGGTCACTTCCCCCGCTCCACGGCAGAACACGGCACTTCACGGCAGAACGGCACAAGGCGACGAATGCCCCAGCACACCTCCGGGTCAGACCGGGCGGCGATCCCCCCAGCCGCCCGCGACGGTGGCAGCGTGCGGCCGCCCGCTCCCTCGACGCTCGACGAGCTGTGGCGGTCGTACAAGGCGACGGGGGACGACCGGCTGCGGGAGCAACTGATCCTGCACTACTCGCCGCTCGTCAAATACGTGGCGGGCCGGGTGAGCGTCGGTCTGCCGCCCAACGTGGAGCAGGCCGACTTCGTCTCCTCGGGCGTGTTCGGGCTGATCGACGCCATCGAGAAGTTCGACGTCGACCGGGAGATCAAGTTCGAGACCTACGCGATCACCCGGATCCGGGGCGCGATGATCGACGAACTGCGGGCGCTGGACTGGATCCCCCGGTCCGTCCGGCAGAAGGCGCGCAACGTCGAACGGGCGTACGCGACGCTGGAGGCGCGGCTCCGGCGCACCCCCACCGAAGGGGAGGTCGCCGCCGAACTGGGCATGGAGGTGGACGACCTCCACGCCGTGTTCAGCCAGTTGTCGCTGGCCAACGTCGTGGCCCTGGAGGAACTGCTGCACGTCGGCGGCGAGGACGGAGACGGCCTCAGCTTCATGGACACGCTGGAGGACACCGCCGCCGACAACCCGGTGGAGGTGGCCGAGGACCGGGAGCTGAGACGGTTCCTGGCGCGGGCGATCAACACCCTGCCCGACCGCGAGAAGACCGTCGTCACGCTGTACTACTACGAGGGGCTGACCCTCGCGGAGATCGGGAACGTGCTCGGGGTCACCGAGAGCCGGGTCAGCCAGATCCACACCAAGTCGGTGCTGCAGCTGCGGGCGAAGCTCGCGGCCTTCGGGCGCTGACTCCTCCCTTCCGGGGTGGCGTATCCGTAAAGTGGTTGACGTGCCAAGGATTCGAGCGGCCTCCGTGGCCGAGCACCGGTCGATGCAGCGAGCCGCCCTGCTGGACGCGGCTCGGTCCCTGCTGTCCGAGGGCGGGACGGAGGCGCTGACCTTCCCCGCCCTGGCCGAGCGCACGGGGCTGGCGCGCTCGTCCGTGTACGAGTACTTCCGCTCGCGGGCCGCGGTGGTCGAGGAGCTGTGCGAGGTCGACTTCCCGGTGTGGGCGGCCGAGGTCGCGGCGGCGATGGAACGGGCGTCGACGGCCGAGGACAAGGTCGAGGCATACGTGCGGCAGCAGCTGGCGCTGGTCGGGGACCGGCGGCACCGGGCCGTCGTGGCGATCTCGGCGAGCGAACTGGACGCGGGTGCTCGCGAGAAGATCCGGGCGGCGCACGGAGAACTGGTCGCGATGGTCGTGGAGGCCCTCGGCGAGATGGGCCACGAGCAGCCCCGGCTCGCCGCGATGCTCCTCCAGGGCGTCGTGGACGCGGCCGTCCGCCGCATCGAACTGCTCGCCGCGGAGGACGCCTCGACGGTGACGGACGCGGCGGTGAACATGGCGCTGCGCGGCGTGGCGGGCTGACCCCACCGGGCCCCGCCCGGCATCCTTCGCCCTGCCCGCCTGCCCGCCTGCCCGC
>NZ_JAJSZC010000070.1:0-34112 GCF_036815105.1 Streptomyces sp. IBSBF 3136 | reverse complement strand
GGCGACTGGCGGGGAACGAGGGTGCGCACCAGAGGGCTTACGGCTCCTCGTTGCCCCCGTTGCCCCCGTTGCCCCCGTTGCCCTCGTTGCCCTCGTTGCCCCGGGACAGCAGCGCCCGTAGCGCCAGGTCCGTCAGTTCGGCCTCCACCGTGTCCCGGTCGGGGACGACCGCCGCGCGGAAGGAGCGGCCCGCGAGGAGGGAGACCAGCCACCATGCGGCGGTGTGCGGGTCGACGTCCTGCCGGATGTCGCCGGCCGACCGGCCGCGGTCCAGCAGACCGGCGAGCATGTCGGCGAGGTGCTGGTGGACCTGGCGCAGAGCCTGGCCGAGATCCGGGTCGTGGGCCAGGGCGGTGGCGTCCGCGAAGAGGAACCCGTGCGCGCCGGGCCGGTGGAAGCGGTCCATGTGCGCGGGGTCGAGGAAGGACGTCAGCACCTCGGGAACCGGGCGGCCCGTGTCGGCGGCCTGGTGCAGCAGCGCGGACACCGACTCCACCGCGTGGTCCAGGGTCGCCCGGTACAGCGCGGCCTTCGAGCCGAAGTTCTGGAAGACGACCGGTTCGCTGACCCCGACCCGCTTGGCGATGTCGGAGACCTTGCCGCGCTGGTAGCCGGTCTCCGAGAACACCTCCGTGGCCGCGGCGAGGATCGACGCGCGGCGCTCCGCGGCGGGCAGACGGGTGCGCGTACGGGCGCGGGGGCTGGACTCGGTCACGTCGGTCATCGTATGCCCCCCTTGCCCCCTTTCTTAGTCAGGACTAAGTTAGGGCTTGTACTTAGTCATGACTAAGTTATGGAGGAGGATCATGCCCCTCGGAAGCCTCGTGCAGGGCGGACCGCACCCGGACACGCCCGGCGTGACCGTCGCGAGCCCGCGCACCTACGAACTCTTCGGCGCCGTCTGCTTCGCCGGCCGCCGCGACCGTGCCTTCACCCGGCTCGCCCGGCTCAGCGGCGCCGCACCCGGCGACCGCGTGCTCGACGTCGGCTGCGGCACCGGCTACCTGACCCGGCGCATGGCGGCCGAAGTCGGCCCGGAGGGCGCGGTCACCGGCGTGGACCCCTCATCGCCGGTCCTGGCGCACGCCCGGAGCAGGAAGCGGCGCCCCGGCAGTGCCCCCTGCGCCTACCGCGAGGGGATCGCCGAGGCGCTCGACCTGCCCGACGCGTCCTTCGACACGGTCGTCACCAGCCTGATGCTCCACCACCTCCCCGAGGACCTGCGGCCGCCGGCCCTGCGCGAGATGCGGCGCGTGCTGCGCCCCGGCGGGCGGCTGCTGGTCGCGGAGTTCCGGCCGCCGAGCAGTCGCCTCGGCCGCCTCCTGGTGCACGGCGGAACGGCGCACGCCATGGCGTACAACCGGGTGGACGTCCTGGACGGCCTCGTCGCCGACGCCGGCTTCGAGGTGTGCGGCCACGGTGACGTCCGGCCCTGGCTGTACTACGTACAGGCGCGGCGCGCAGAGGAGTGACAAGGGGGTGACGGGGTGTCGGAACCGGCGGCGTGCGGGCGCGGCTGCGCGCGTCGCCGGTTCCGGCCGGCCACCCCCGTCGATTCGCGTCCCGCTCCACCGACACCCGGTGTCGTCCCGGCCGCCGGAGAGGGACCGGTTCCTGGTGTGGGGTACGCCATCCAAGCCGTCTCACCCCTCGCCGGCACCGCAAACCCGCCACCGTCACGGTGTCGCGCGGCTCACCCGGCCCCCGTGAAGCCGCCGTGCGTGACGGTGACGGGGAGGTCAGTCCGTCGGCCGGTCGGTGTTCTCGAACGCCCGCAGGATCTGTTCCGCCGCCAGCGTCGCCGTCAGCGAGCCCTCCTTCACCCGCTGTTCGAGACCCGGGGCCGCCTCGCGCACCGCGGGGTGCGTGCGCAGGCGGTCCAGGAGTTCGTCCCGGACCATCGACCAGGTCCAGTCGACCTGCTGGTCCCGGCGCTTGGCGGCGAGCCGGCCCGTGGAGTCCAGCAGGGAGCGGTGCTGTTCCAGCCGGTCCCACACCACGTCGAGGCCCGCCGACTCCCGGGCGCTGCAACTGAGCACCGGGGGCGTCCAGAACGCGTCCTTGCCGTGCATCAGGCGCAGCGCGCCCGACAGTTCACGGGCCGCGGCCTTCGCGTCGCGCTCGTGCGGGCCGTCCGCCTTGTTGACGGCGATGACGTCGGCCAGCTCCAGGACACCCTTCTTGATGCCCTGCAACTGGTCGCCGGTGCGGGCCAGGGTCAGCAGCAGGAAGGAGTCGACCATGTTCGCCACGGCCGTCTCCGACTGGCCCACGCCGACGGTCTCCACCAGGATCACGTCGTAGCCCGCCGCCTCCATGACCACCATCGACTCCCGGGTGGCCTTCGCGACCCCACCCAGCGTGCCCGCGCTGGGGGAGGGCCGGACGAAGGCCGCGGGGTCCACCGCCAGCCGTTCCATCCGCGTCTTGTCGCCGAGGATCGAGCCGCCGGTGCGCGTCGAGGACGGGTCGACCGCGAGGACGGCCACCCGGTGCCCCAGGGAGGTCAGCAGGGTGCCGAAGGCGTCGATGAAGGTCGACTTGCCGACACCCGGCACCCCGCTCACGCCGATCCGCCTCGCCCGGCCGCTGTGCGGCAGCAGCTCCGTGAGCAACTGCTGGGCCAGCGCCCGGTGCTGGGGCCGGGTGGACTCGACGAGCGTGATGGCGCGGGCCACCAGGGCCCGCCTGCCGTCGAGCACACCCTTCACATACGTGTCGAGATCGATCGCTGCCATGGGGCTACAGGTCGTGGCCGAGGTCGGCCGACAGCCGCTTCACCAGGTCGTAGGCGGCGTCCGGGATCACCGTGCCGGGCAGGAACACGGCCGCCGCGCCCATCTCCAGCAGGACCGGCACGTCCTGCGGCGGGATGACACCGCCGACCACGATCGTGATGTCCTCCCGGCCCTCCTCGGCCAGTTTCTCGCGCAGCGCGGGCACCAGGGTGAGGTGACCGGCGGCCAGCGACGACACGCCGACCACGTGCACGTCGGCCTCGACCGCCTGCCGGGCGACCTCCTCCGGCGTCTGGAACAGCGGGCCGACGTCGACGTCGAAGCCGAGGTCGGCGAAGCCGGTGGCGATCACCTTCTGGCCCCGGTCGTGCCCGTCCTGACCCATCTTGGCGACCAGGATGCGCGGGCGCCGGCCCTCGGCCTCCTCGAAGGCGTCCACCAGGGCGCGGGTGCGGTCCACGGACGGGGACTCCCCTGTTTCGTTGCGGTACACGCCGGAGATCGTACGGATCTGGCTCGCGTGCCGCCCGTACACCTTCTCCAGGGCGTCGGAGATCTCGCCGACGGTCGCCTTGGCCCTGGCCGCGCGCACGGCGAGCTCCAGCAGGTTGCCGTCGCCGTCCGCGGCCCGGGTGAGCGCGTCCAGCGCGTCCTGGCAGGCGGTCTCGTCCCGCTCCGCGCGCAGCCGCCGCAGCTTCTCGATCTGCTGGGCGCGCACCGAGGAGTTGTCGACCTTGAGGACCTCGATCTGCTCGTCGCTGTCCACGCGGTACTTGTTGACGCCGATCACCGGCTGACGTCCGGAGTCGATCCGGGCCTGGGTGCGCGCGGCGGCCTCCTCCACACGCAGCTTCGGGATGCCGGCGTCGATGGCCTGCGCCATGCCGCCCGCCTGCTCGACCTCCTGGATGTGCGCCCACGCCTTGCGGGCGAGGTCGTACGTCAGCCGCTCCACGTACGCGCTGCCGCCCCACGGGTCGATGACCCGGGTGGTGCCCGACTCCTGCTGGATGAGCAGCTGGGTGTTGCGGGCGATGCGGGCCGAGAAGTCGGTGGGCAGGGCCAGGGCCTCGTCGAGGGCGTTGGTGTGCAGCGACTGGGTGTGGCCCTGGGTCGCCGCCATCGCCTCGACACACGTGCGCGTGACGTTGTTGAACACGTCCTGGGCGGTCAGCGACCACCCCGAGGTCTGCGAATGGGTGCGCAGTGACAGGGACTTGGTGTTCTTCGGCTCGAACTGAGCGACCAGCTTGGCCCACAGCAGCCGTGCCGCGCGCAGCTTGGCGATCTCCATGAAGAAGTTCATGCCGATCGCCCAGAAGAACGAGAGCCGGGGCGCGAACGCGTCCACGTCCAGACCGGCCTCGCGGCCCGCCCTGATGTACTCCACGCCGTCGGCGAGGGTGTACGCCAGCTCCAGGTCGGCCGTCGCACCGGCCTCCTGGATGTGGTAGCCGGAGATGGAGATGGAGTTGTAGCGGGGCATCCGCTGCGAGGTGTACGCGAAGATGTCGGAAATGATCCGCATCGACGGCTTCGGCGGGTAGATGTAGGTGTTGCGGACCATGAACTCCTTCAGAATGTCGTTCTGAATGGTCCCGGCCAGCTTCTCGGGCGGTACGCCCTGCTCCTCCGCCGCCACGATGTACAGCGCCAGGATCGGCAGCACCGCGCCGTTCATCGTCATCGACACGGTCATCTTGTCCAGCGGGATGCCGTCGAACAGCTGCCGCATGTCGAGAATCGAGTCGATGGCCACGCCCGCCATGCCGACGTCGCCGGTGACGCGCGGGTGGTCGCTGTCGTACCCCCGGTGGGTCGGCAGGTCGAAGGCGACCGACAGGCCCTTCTGACCGGCCGCCAGGTTGCGCCGGTAGAACGCGTTGGACTCCTCGGCGGTGGAGAAGCCGGCGTACTGGCGGATCGTCCAGGGCTGGTTGACGTACATCGTCGGGTAGGGGCCGCGCAGGTACGGCGCCATGCCCGGGTAGGTGCCGAGGAAGTCCAGGCCCTCCAGGTCGCGGCCGGTGTACAGCGACTTGACCCCGATGCCCTCCGGGGTCTCCCACAGCGGTTCCGCACCGCCGGCCGCCCGCTCGGCGGCGGCCCGCCACTCCTCGGCGCTGCCGTCGGCGGCCGGCGTCCCCAGCTCGATGCCGGCGAAGTCGGGGATTCCCATCAGGACACTCCCATGCGGTCGAGGGTCGCGGACAGGACGTCGACGGCGTCGCAGCCCGCGAAGACGTACGAGTCGACGCCCGCGTACGCGGCCGGGCGGCCCGCGAGGAACACGTGCCGGGCACCGGCGGCGCGCAGCGACTCGGCGGCCTGCGCGGCCTGCTCGGCGTACAGGTCGTCACTGGAGCACAGCACGGCCTCGGTGGCGCCGCTGTCCTCGAAGCCGCCCCCGGTGACCGGTTCGATGCCGCCGGCCTGGAAGAGGTTGGCGGCGAAGGTCGAGCGCGCGGTGTACGCGGCGGCCGGACCGAGGGTGGCCAGGAAGATCCTGGGGCGGGAGCCGGTCGCCGCGAGGTGGGCGTCGGAGCGGGCGCGCAGGGCCTCGTACGCCTCGTCACGGCGCACCCGGGGCAGTCCGCCGGACGGCGGCTCGGGCGCGGGCTCGCGCTCCACCGGCTTCTCGGACAGCAGCGGGAACTCGCTGACGCCGGTGACGGGTTCGCGGCGCCTGGCGAGCTTCTTGGAGCGCTCCGCCCAGGTCGTCGCCAGGTCCGTGCGGATCCGGCCGGAGCGCAGTACGGCCGCCTGGCCGCCGTCCCGCTCGACGGACCGGAAGAACTCCCAGGCCGCGTGGGCGAGTTCGTCGGTCAGGCGCTCGACGTACCAGGAGCCGCCCGCCGGGTCGATGACCCGGGCCAGGTGGGACTCCTCGACCAGGATCGTGGAGGTGTTGCGGGCGATGCGCCGGGCGAACGCGTCCGGCAGGCCCAGCGCGTGGTCGAACGGCAGCACGGTGACGGAGTCGGCGCCGCCCACTCCGGCGGCCAGCGTGGCGACCGTCGTGCGGAGCATGTTCACCCACGGGTCGCGGCGCGTCATCATCACCGGCGAGGTCACCACGTGCTGGACCTGGGCACCGGCGCCCGGCGCGCCGGACACCTCGGCGACCCGGCCCCACAGCCGGCGCGCGGCGCGCAGCTTGGCGATGGTCAGGAACTGGTCGGCGGTGGCCGCGTAGCGGAACTCCAGCTGGGCGCAGGCCGCCTCGACCGTGAGGCCGGCCCCGGTCAGCTCCCGCAGGTAGGCGACGCCGGTGGCGAGGGAGGCGCCCAGCTCCTGGGCGGCCGAGCCGCCGGCCTCGTGGTACGGCAGCGCGTCCACGGTCAGCGCGCGCAGGCCCGGGTACTGCTCGGCGCAGCGCGCGGCGAGGGCGGCGACGGGCGCGAAGTCCTGCGGGGTGCCGGTGCGGGCCTGGTGGCCGAGCGGGTCGGCGCCGAGGTTGCCGCGCACCGTCTTCGGGTCGACGCCCTTCTCCTCGTACAGCCGCAGCAGTCCGGCCGCGGCGGCCTCGGTGTCCGGGCCGGCGTCCAGGACCACCGGGGCGAGGTCGAGGTAGACGCCGTCGAGGGCGCGCGGCAGGTCGGCCACCGGGATGCCGCCCTCGCCCAGCACCAGCCAGAGCGAGGTGACGCCGTTCTCCAGGTCCCCGAGGACCGCTCCGTCGGTGAGCGCCGCGTGCCGCTGCCGTACGCCCCAGCCGCCCGCGGTGTTGCCCTCGGGGCGGCCGCCGCGCAGGTACGGGGCGAAGCCGGGCAGGCCGGGGTCGGGCGCGCCGTCGCGCGCCGTGTACAGGGGCCGGGTGCGCAGCCCGTCCTCCAGCGTCGTGGACAGAGCGTCCTCAGCTGCCTCGCCCGAGACTTCCTTGCCCGACTTGCGCAGCACACCCTCGACCAGGCGTTGCCACTGCTCGTGTGTCGCGTCAGGGAACTCGGCGGCCAGTGAGAGCCCGTCGTCAGGCAGGACCGTCATGGCTCGGATGCTAGGGCAGTGCGCTCAATCGAGTGCAGGGCGGGCCTTGTGACGTTTCCCTCCTTACGGATGTGACCTGCACCTCGCCCGGTCTCAAGGGTCCGATTTCCTACGGTTGGTGCGGCCCCTCGGCGAGGCCCGGGATGAGCGCGCCCAGCGCCTCGCGCTGCTCCGGGCCGACGAAGCGGGCGAGCGCCCGGGTGACCGTCTCGGCCAGGGTGCCGGACACCTCGCGCAGCCGGCCCCGGGCCTTCTCGGTGAGCGCGACCTCGATGCCCCGCTTGTCGCCGCGGACGGACTCGCGGGTGACGAGGCCGGCCCGTTGCAGACAGGCGATCTGGTAGGTGAGCCGGGTCTTGGGGCGGCCGAGCAGTTCGGCGATCCGGGTCATGCGCAGGCCGCCGCGCGGCTGCTCGGCGAGCAGGCAGAGGATCAGGAACTCGTCGTGCGAGACGTCGAGGGACTCCTTCACGGCGGACCGCAGTCGCTGTTCCACCGCGCCCGTCGCGGCCAGCAGCAGCATCCAGGCCCGCAGTTCGCCCGGGAGCAGGCCGGCGTCGCCCGCGGCGGGACAGGCGGGCTGGTCGGCGGGGGGTTCGTCGCGGGCGGCCATGGTTTCGAGTCTATCTGTTGTTCAAATTTGGATATTGGGCTAGCGTGCAGTCATCCAAATTTGAACGAGTGATTCGGAGGGCGGCCATGACCGTCGCCGTGGAAACAGGCATCTGGCGGCTCGACCCGGCGGCCTCCGTCGTGAGCCTGCGGCACAAGACCTTCTGGGGCCTGGTCACCGTCAAGGGCGCCTTCGCCGCCGTCACCGGCCGCGGCGAGGTCCGGCCCGACGGCTCCGCCGCCGGCACCGTGACGCTGGAGGTGGCCTCCCTCGACACCGGCAACGCCAAGCGCGACGAACACCTGCGCTCGGCCGACCTGCTGGCCGCCGGCGACCACCCCGAGATCACCTTCGACGTCCGCTCCGCCGAGCGCCTCGACGGTGACGATGTACGGGTCAGCGGTCAGCTCACCGTGCGGGGCGTCAGCCGGCCGCTGACCCTCATCGCGCGCCTGACCTCGGCGACGGCCGACGCGCTCGCCCTGGAGGCGGAGTTCACCGTCGACCGCGACCAGTTCGGCGTGACCTGGAACCAGCTCGGCATGATGCGCGGCCTGACCACGGTCACCGCCACGCTGCGCTTCACCCGCGCGGCCGCCTGACGAATCAGCCCCTGCGGCCCAGCTCTGCCGGGCCGAGGTCCCGGGTGGAGAGCGTCTGCGGACCCGCCGTGAAGGCACGCAGCCGGATGTGGGCGTCGCGCCGGGCCGGCAGCGGGAACCTCCCGGACGGCGCCCGCAGTTCGACGGTCGCCGTGGTGTGCCCGGGGATGGTGGCGGGGCCGCGCACCAGCGACCAGTACCGGCTCATGCCCTGGCCCGTGGTCAGCATGTAGTGCGGGGTGAGCGGACCGCCCCCGGTGTTGGTCACCCGCACGGTCACCGCCGACAGCGAGCGCGCCGCGGCCCGTCGCGCCGCCGTGACGTCCATCCGCAGCGGCGGCCTTCCCGTGACCGCGAGCGCCGCGCTCACCAGCGCGGGCAGCACCAGCAGCACCACCGCGCCCACCAGCGCGGGCCTGCGGCGCGGGCCGCGCAGCGGGCGGGGGCGCGGCTGCCAGGCGCGCGCGAACTCCGGCAGCGGCGCGGTGACCGCCGCCGCGAGCCACAGCGGGGTCATCATCAGGTAGTAGCCGTCCTGGGAGCGGGTCGCCAGGTAGAAGGCGCACCAGGGCAGCACGGTCGCCGCCGGGCCCAGCCGCCGGACGAACAGCACGAACAGCGCCAGCAGGGCCGCGGCCAGCAGCACGCTCGCGTGGCCGTACCAGTCGAGCCGGTCGCTGCCGTGCGTGAAGTACAGCGAGACGTCCACCAGGCCCTGCCCGTGCAGGATCGCGCCCTGGGTGAGCGGCAGGGCGATCCCGCCGAGCCAGGGGCCCGGCTCGTGCACGAGGAAGTACGTGTTGATCAGCAGCCAGGCCGTCGCGGCGACGCCCAGTATCCGCAGCACCACCAGCCGCGCCGGGCGCGGGCCCAGTTCGCCACGGCGTACCGCGTAGATGCCGGCCAGCAGGAACGGGGTGACGAACCAGGGCAGCTGCTGGGTCGCGCACGCGGCCCCGAGGCAGACGGCCCGCACGATGCCCGGCGTACCCAGCCGGCCCCCGGCGCCGATGCGCGGCCAGCCCACCACCACGGGGATCAGCAGCACCAGGGCCAGGATCGCCGGATAGCCCTGCCGCGCGTACGTGGACAGGAAGCCGAACCCCAGGCACAGCATGGTCGCCGCCGACCGCCACGGCACCGGCAGCAGCCGCCACAGCAGCGCGGCCCCGGCGATCAGCGCGAGCGTCGTCATCGCGGTGGCCGGGGCGCCGCCGTGGCCCAGCCACAGCAGGGGCGCGGTCAGCAGCGGCGCCAGCGGGGGATAGCCGTAGGTGAGGTCGTAACCGCCGGTCGTCGTCGCCGTGAGCGCGACCCCCTTGGCGTGGAACAGCCAGGGCCAGGGCTGCCCGTACACCGCGTGCCCGGCGACCATCTCCCGGGCGGCCTGGGTGGTCAGCACCGCCTCGTCGCCGCCGGCGTGGTTCAGCGCCCAGGTGCACAGCGTGAGCGCGACGGCGGTGAGCAGCACGACGAGGTCGAGGCGGGCCAGCGAGCGCGCCCTGCGGACCGTCAGCGCGAGCACGCCGCTGACCAGGACCGAGGCGTAGCAGACGGAGATGACCCCGGCCAGGACGAGGCGGTGCGTGGCCGCCTGCGTCCACACCGTGCGCGTGCCGATGAAGAGGCTCATGTCGGCGAGCAGGGTCAGGACGCGATGCCATTGCGCGGGGCCGCGGACGTCGTCCGCGCGGCCTCCGGGAGCGGCGGACACCGCCGACAGTGTCCGCCGGCCGGGTGTCACCTGTGTTTTTTCTGCCAAGTGCACGGCACCGGACGCTAGTGGCGGCCGGTGAGCGGGGCGCGACGACAGGTGAAGAGTCGGGTGTGAGGGCGGTAAGAAGCGGGCGTATGCGCACATGTGGCGCGCGCGAGGGGGGCGGCGCCGGGACGCCGTGCGGTCGCGCAGTGTGTCGCTGTTAGGCCGAACAGGTGACTTGGCGTAAGAATTGGCTGGTGCAGGCATGGAGTGCGAGTCAGGTCGGGGGGAGCCGGTGAGCCGTTACGACGTCACCGATGAACAGTGGGAAGGGCTCGCCCAGGTCGTGCCGCTGAGAGGCCGGGACGCCTGGCCGTCGGCGGTGGACCACCGCTCGCTGCCGGACGCGGAGACCGAGACGCGGCGCCGGTTCGTCGTGCTGCGGGTCAACGTCTTCGCGGACGCCCGTGAGGTGGCCGAGACCCTGATGGCCGGGGCTCCGGTGCTGCTGGACCTGTCCGGCGCGGAGGGCGACGTCGCCAAGCGCGTCCTCGACTTCAGCACCGGGGTCGTCTTCGGCCTCGGCAGCGGGATGCACCGGGTGGACCGCAACGTGTTCCTGCTGACGCCGCCCGGCACGGAGGTCAGCGGGCTGATGGAGGGCGCGGGCGTCTCCGGCGGCTGAGCGGGCGCCGTGCCGCGGTCACGGGGGAGGGTCCCCCGTTCGTAGGAAGGTGCGCCGGGCAAAACGGTTCACCGGTTCGGCGGAGGCATACCGTCCGCATATGGCCGTGTCTTCCGCGCCCGCCGGACCTTCCGCGTCCGCCCGGCTGCCCGCGCCCGCCGAACCCTCCGCGTCCGCGTCCTCCGCGTCCGCCGAGCCGTCCGCGTCCGCCGGTCCCGTCGACGTACGCGCCCGGACCACCGAGTTGCGGCTGTCCGCGTTCGCCGGGCACCAGCGGGCCACGTTCCCGCTCGGGGCGGTCACCCTGTTCGCCGGGCGCAGCGGGACGGGCAAGTCGACCGCGCTCGCCGCGTACGAGGCGCTGGCGCGGCTCGGCGGGGGAGCGTCCCTCGTCGAGGTGTTCCCGGAACCCGGCGCCTGCGTCCCCGAGCGGGCGCGCCCCGACGGCCAGGGACGGCGGGGCTTCCGGATCGGCTGCACGGCGGACGGCGCCGAGGGGCCGGTCCGGCTCGATGTCGCCGTACAGGCCGAGCCGGAGCTGCGGATCGTCGGCGAGCGGCTGACGGCCCGCGGGGTGGTCCTGCTGGAGACCGCCCTGCGCGACCCCGGCCGCCGGACCGTCCAGGCCGCCTGGCACACCGCGGGTGCCGCCCCGGTGACCCGGGCCCCGCTGCCGGACGACCGGCTGGGCACCGCCCTGCTGCCGCTGCGGGTGGCCGGCAAGACCGACGGGCAACGGCACGTGCTCGCCGCCGCCGAGCAGATGGTCGTCGCCCTGCGCTCCGTCTTCCCGTGCGACCCGCGCCCCGAGCGCATGCGCACCCCCGTCCCCACCGGCACGGGGCGTCTCATGCGTGGCTGCGACAACCTCGCCGACGTCGTCTGGCGCACCCGGTTCGAGTGCGGCCGCCGGCACGCCCTGCTGGTGGAGGCGCTGCGGGCCGGCTGCGCGGGCCCGGTGGCCGACCTGGTCGCCGAGCCGCTGGCCGACGGCACCGTCCGGGCCCTGATCGACCGGGGAGCCGGCCCGCGCACCGAGCTGGCCCGGCTCGGCGACGGCGAACTGCGCTATGTCGCGCTCGCGCTGGTGCTGCTGACCGGGCCCGGCGTGCTCGACGTGGACACACCGGGCGAGGTGCCCGACGCCCTGCGCACCCTCACCGTGCTCGCCGACGGCTTCGACCGCTGCCTCGACCCGGACCAGCGCCGCGCACTGCTGCGGACGGCGGCCAGGATGGGTGAGCGCGGGCACATCCGCTGCGTGGGCGCGGTGGGCGACGCCTCCTGGGCGGTGGGGACCGAGGGCGTCACAGTGGTACACCTGAAGCCGTGACGGAACACCCTGACCTGGCCGGACTCCAGCGCAGGCTCGCCGAGTTCGCCGCCGCGCGCGACTGGCAGCCCTACCACACGCCCAAGAACCTCGTGTCCGCGCTGAGCGTGGAGGCCTCCGAACTGGTCGAGATCTTCCAGTGGTTGACGCCGGAGGAGTCGGCCCGCGTGATGGCCGACCCCGGCACCGCGCACCGCGTCACGGACGAGGTCGCCGACGTCCTCGCCTATCTGCTCCAGTTCTGCGAAGTCCTCGGCATCGACCCGCTGGCCGCCCTGGCCGCCAAGATCGACCGCAACGAACACCGCTTCCCGCGCCCGGGAGCGGGGGACGCCCCCTGACCCGACTCGGACCGACTCGGACCGAAACGTCCGGACCTCACCATTCCGCTATCACTCTCCGCAGTCGAATTCGCGCCCGAATCCGAATTGTTGTCCACAGATTTCGGGCTTCCTCTGGCTTTTCGTCTCACCGCACCTCACTCTGGGTAATGAACAAGGGAGTTCAAGCGGACGTGCGGGGACGCACGGCGGACGGGACGGGGGCAGCGCATGGAAGCACTGCGGCTCATTGCGACGAGCAGGCGTGCCCTGGTGGGAGGCGCCGACATCCCCGAGATGATGGCGGAGGTGTGGCAGGCACAGGCCCTGGCCCAGGCGATCGGCAGCCGCCTCGCGGTGTCCGGGCCGCCCGAGCTGCGGGGCGAGGCGCTGGGTCTGACCGAGCTCGCGGGCCGGGGCTGCGGCGTCCTGGACCCTCCCGAGCTCGACCCGGGCGACCTGCGCGCCGCCCAGCTCACCGAGCTGGACGACGCCCGGCAGACCCTGCTGTGCCTCGGCGGTCTGCTCGCCGAGGTCGGCATCGCCCTGGTCGGCATGGCGAGCGCGGCGGCCGACGAGACGACGTACTGGCAGTGCATGGAGGCCATCGACGCGGCCGACGAGTCCCGCGACCGCGTTCTGGAGATGCTGCGCAAGCTCGCGGCACGCGAGGAGGCGTTACCCGAGAGCACGGAGGACAGCCCGACCGGCGTGTGACCCGCGACCGGAGTGCGCCCCCTGCCGGGCCGGGCGGATCTCACCCGACCGGCACCGCCGCGCCCGGCGGCGCCAGTGAGGTCGTCGGGGCGGCCGCCGTGCAGGATGGGTGTATGGACCTTCGAATCTTCACCGAGCCCCAGCAGGGGGCCACGTACGACACCTTGCTCACCGTGGCGAAGGCCACCGAGGACCTCGGGTTCGACGCCTTCTTCCGTTCCGACCACTACCTGCGGATGGGCAGCGTGGACGGTCTGCCGGGCCCCACGGACGCCTGGATCACCCTGGCCGGGCTGGCCCGCGAGACCCGGCGCATCCGTCTCGGCACCCTGATGACGGCCGGCACCTTCCGGCTGCCGGGCGTGCTCGCCATCCAGGTCGCCCAGGTCGACCAGATGTCCGGCGGCCGGGTCGAACTGGGCCTGGGCGCAGGCTGGTTCGAGGAGGAGCACAAGGCGTACGGCATCCCGTTCCCCAAGGAGAAGTTCGCCCGCCTGGAGGAGCAGCTGGAGATCGTCACCGGGCTCTGGGCGACCAAGACCGGCGAGACCTTCGACTTCCACGGCCGCTACTACGACCTCACCGAATCACCCGCGCTGCCCAAGCCGGCGCAGACGCGGATCCCGGTGATCATCGGCGGTCATGGCGCGACCCGCACCCCGCGGCTCGCGGCCCGGTTCGCGGACGAGTTCAACATCCCCTTCGCCTCCGTCGAGGACAGCGAGCGGCAGTTCGGCCGGGTGCGCGCCGCCGCCGAGGAGGCGGGGCGCCGGGCGGACGAGCTGACGTACTCCAACGCGCTCGTGGCGTGCGTGGGCAGGGACGAACAGGAGGTGGCCCGGCGCGCGGCCGCGATCGGGCGTGAGGTGGACGA
The DNA here is from genome assembly GCF_036815105.1 of Streptomyces sp. IBSBF 3136. Classification (NCBI taxonomy): domain Bacteria; kingdom Bacillati; phylum Actinomycetota; class Actinomycetes; order Kitasatosporales; family Streptomycetaceae; genus Streptomyces; species Streptomyces sp. IBSBF 3136. Next base: position 20,544 of record NZ_JAJSZC010000070.1, on the reverse strand, counting down.
GCTGAAGGCCAACGGCCTGGCCGGTTCCCCGGCCGAGGTCGTCGACAGGATCGGCCGGTACGCCGAGATCGGGTCCCGGCGGATCTACCTCCAGATCCTCGACCTCGACGACCTCGACCACCTGGAGCTGATCGCCGGCCAGGTCCAGTCGCAGCTCTCGTAGTACCCCGCCACGGGGCCGGCCGGGTCAGTGCCCGGCCGGCCTTCGCCGGCGACCTAGGCCGGCGGTCCCGCGTCAGCGGATGTGCGCGAAGCCGTAGTCCAGGATCTTCTTGGCGTCCTTGAACCGCTCGTCCACCGACGTGTCGGCGAGCACGGTCCCCACCACGGTCTTTCCGCCCCGGGTCGCCGCGAACACCAGGCAGAACTTCGCCTCCGGGCCCGAGCCGGTCTTCACGCCGATCGCGCCCCGGTAGGAGCCGAGCAGCGTGTTGGTGTTCTGCCACGGGTCCATGGTGTGCGTACCGCCGCCCGGCCGGTACGACGCCATGTCGTCGTACGTCTTGGTGCCGACGACCTTCTTGAACGTCTTGTTCTTCAGGGCGACGGCGGCCAGCTTGGCCAGATCACGCGGGGACGCGTGGTTGTTGCCGTTGGACACCCCGTCGAAGGAGTCGAAGTAGGTGTTGTTCAGGCCGAGTTCGTGCGCCTTGCGGTTCATCTGGGTGATGAACGACTTCGTGCGCTGCTGGGTCGTCGCGCCGGTCCCGTAGGTGTCCGCGAGGGCGTAGGCCGCGTCGCAGCCCGACGGCAGCAGCAGCCCGTACAGCAGGTCGCGCACCTTCATCGAGTCGCCGAGGATCAGCTTCGCGCTGGAGTAGCGCTGGCCGCCCGTCGCCGGGTCGATGACGTAGTCCGTGTACTCCTTCTTGATCTTCACCTTCTTGTCGAGGTTCAGGTGCGGCTGCGACAGCACCACGAGCGCCGTCATGATCTTCGTTGTGGAACCCGTCCGCAGCGGCCCGTCCGACGCCTTGCCGAAAAGCTGCTTCGACGTGGCCGCGTTCATCGCGTACGCGCCCTGAGCGGACACCTGCGGCGCGGCGGCGGGCTGGGCGGCGGCCGCCTGGGCCGGAGCGGCTGCCTGGGCCGGAGCGGCCGCGAGGACGCCCGTGCTCAGGACGGCTCCGGCCACCACCGCGACGGCACCTCTCGCCGTGACGCTTCTGCCGACTCCTGCTCGGTCGGTGGTCATGGTTCCCCCTTCTGTCAGTGGTCAGTTGACGGTGAGTCAGTCCATCAGGTCCTGCGGTGGGGAGCCATGGTGCAGATCACAGGAACCGGGGCGATGTGCGCGCCCTGTGATCCGCATGTGCCGGAACTGTGGGCTCCATCACGGCGCGTACGCCCCGGGCCTGCTCGGATGGCCGGGTGCGCAAAGTGCTGCCTCTCCTCCTCACCGGCCTGCTGGCCGCGTCCGCATGCCAGTTCACCGGTCAGGACGACGCCGGTGACCGGGCCCGTCGCCTCAACACCCGGACGTCGTTCCCGCTGAACGCCTACATACCGGACCCGTCGTCGGACGGCGGAAAGGCCTTCGGCAAGGCGCAGTGGATCCTCGCCAAGCGGTGCATGGTCCGGCTCGGCTTCCCCGGCTTCGCGACACTCGCCACCGAGGCCGTCGAGTCCACGTACCCGGTCCAGCGAGGCGTTCCCGAGAGCCACGGCCCGCTCGGCGACGACCGGCCCTACGGCGTGGACGACCCCGACCGGGCGGCCGAGGACGGCTACCGCGGCCGGCCCGACGACGGCTCCACCCAGCCCATGGAATGGTCCGCCGACCAGTACCTCGCCCTCACCGGCGCATCCGGATCCGGCGAAAGCCGCCGCGCCCACGGGCACCTCATTCCCGACGGTGGCTGCCTCGGGCAGGCCGGACGGAAGATCCACGGCCCCGCGCCCGCGCCGGCGAAGATCGGCGGCCTGACGCTCACCGGCTTCTACTCGCCCGCCATGCAGCTCTGGTACACCTCCCGCCGGCAGGCGCGGAAGGACCCGGCCTGGAAGAAGGCCGACCGCGACTGGTCCGCCTGCATGAAGGAGCAGGGCTTCCACTACCCGGCCCCGGAGAAGGCGGCCGTGGACACCGCCTGGTTCGGGACCGAGGAGCCGTCGAAGAAGGAGAAGAAGACGGCGGCCGCCGACGCCGGGTGCAAGCTCGACACCGACTACATCGGCACCGTGCACGCCCTCGAGGTCCGCGCGCAGAAGGCGGCCATCAGCAAGCACAGGAAGGAACTGGCCGACACGCGCGCGGCGGACCGCCGAGCCGTCGAGCGCGCCCGGGCCATCGTCGCCAAGGACGACAAGGAGTCCTGAACGGGGAGGCGTCCTCCGCCGGAGGGCGCCGGGGCCTGAGGCGTCCCGGCGGAAGGAAGCCCGGGCCGGGGCGGCTTTTGCCGAGAGGCGCCCCACCCTGAAGGCGCCTCCGCCGGAAGGCACCGGGGCCTGAGGCCTCCCGTCGGAAGGCACCCGGCCCGAGGCGCCCGCCGGAAGAGAGGCCGGCCCGAGGCGTCCTCCGCCGGAAGGAGCCCCGCTCAGAAGGCCCCCTGCCGGAAGGCAGCCCGACACGAAGGCGCCCTGCCGGAAGGAAGCCCGGCCCGAGACGTCCCAAGCCGAAAGGCACCAGGGCCTGAGGCCCCACCGCCGAAAGGCGCCGCCACTCGAACGCGGCCCACCATCGGAGGGCGCCGCCACTCGAACGCGGCCCCACCGACGGAGGGCGCCGACGCTCGGATGCGCCCCGTCGGAAGGCGTCGTGCCGGTCGGGCGGGGATGTCGGTCTTCGTGGGAAAACCGGTGGTCGCGGGGGCGTGGGCGGGGGAGACTCGGCCTTGTGTTCCTGACGATATCCACGCGCGGCACCGCCGCCCTCCCGGCCACCGACCTCGGGTTCCTGCTGCACAAGCACCCCGACAAGGCGCAGACGTTCTCCACCTCCTACGGCACCGCCCATGTCCTCTACCCCGAGGCGGACGCCGAGCGGTGCACGGCCGCGCTGCTGCTGGAGGTCGACACGGTCGCGCTGGTCCGCCGGGGCAAGGGCAAGGGCCGCGGCGGAGCACCCGACGCGGCACTCGCGCAGTACGTCAACGACCGCCCCTACGCGGCCTCCTCGCTGCTCGCCGTCGCCCTGAGCGCCGTGTTCTCCAGCGCCCTGCGCGGGGTGTGCAACGCCCGCCCGGAGCGGGCCGCAGCGCCCCTGCCGCTGCGCATCGAGGTGCCCGCACTGCCCGCCCGCGGCGGCCCCACCCTCGTACGACGGCTCTTCGAGCCGCTCGGCTGGACGGTGACCGCCGAACCGGTCGCCCTCGACACCGAGTTCCCCCAGTGGGGCGACTCGCGGTACGTGCGGCTCGTCCTGGAGTCGGAGGCGCTCACCCTCGCCGAGGCGCTGCGCCACCTGTACGTCCTGCTGCCGGTCCTCGACGACGCCAAGCACTACTGGGTCTCCCCCGACGAGGTCGACAAGCTGCTGCGGGCCGGTGAGGGCTGGCTGCCCACACACCCCGAGCAGAAGCTGATCACCAGCCGATACCTCTCCCGCCGCTGGTCCCTGACCCGGCAGGCGATGGAGCGGTTGGAGCTGGTGCGCCTCGCCGAGGCCGACGACAGCGAGGTCGAGTCGATCGACAACGCCGTCGAGGAGGAGACGGAGGCGGAGGAGAGGCCGACTCCGCTCGCCGTGCTGCGCCGGGAGGCGATCGTCGCCGCCCTGCGCGCGGCCGGGGCGGCCCGCGTCCTCGACCTCGGCTGCGGCCAGGGCCAGCTGGTGCAGGAACTGCTCAGGGACGTCCGGTTCACGGAGGTCGTCGGCGTCGACGTCTCCGTGCGGGCCCTCACCATCGCCTCGCGGCGGCTGAAGCTCGACCGCATGGGGGAGCGCCAGGCCTCCCGGGTCCAGTTGCTGCAGGGCTCCCTCGCCTACACCGACAAGCGGCTCAAGGGCTACGACGCGGCCGTGCTCAGCGAGGTGATCGAGCACCTCGACCAGCCCCGGCTGCCGGCCCTGGAGTACGCCGTGTTCGGGCACGCCCGCCCGCGGACGGTCCTGGTCACCACCCCCAACGTCGAGTACAACGTCCGCTGGGAGACCCTGCCCGCCGGACACGTCCGGCACGGCGACCACCGCTTCGAGTGGACCCGCGAGGAGTTCCGCGCCTGGGCCCGCGCCGTCGCCGAACGGCACGGCTACGAGGTCGCGTTCACCCCCGTCGGCCCGGACGACCCCGAGGTGGGGCCGCCCACCCAGATGGCCGTCTTCCACCGCCACGACGACACCGAGAAGGAGGCGAAGGCAGCATGACCGAGAACAGCACGACCGAGAACAGCACGACCGGGACCCGCGCGGGGCGCGTCCTCCCCGTCACCGACCTGTCCCTGGTCGTCCTCGTCGGCGCCTCCGGCTCCGGCAAGTCGACCTTCGCCCGCAGGCACTTCAAGCCCACCGAGGTGATCTCCTCCGACTTCTGCCGCGGCCTGGTCGCCGACGACGAGAACGACCAGAGCGCCTCCGGGGACGCCTTCGACGTCCTGCACTACATCGCCGGCAAGCGGCTCGCCGCAGGCCGCCGTACCGTCGTCGACGCCACCAGCGTGCAGCAGGACAGCAGGCGCGGGCTCGTCGAACTGGCCAAGAAGTACGACGTGCTGTCCATCGTCATCGTGCTGGACGTCCCCGAGGAGGTGTGCGCCGAGCGCAACGTCGCCCGCACCGACCGCGCCGACATGCCCCGCCGGGTCATCCAGCGGCACATCCGGGAGCTGCGCCGCTCGCTGCGGCACCTTGAGCGCGAGGGCTTCCGCAAGGTGCACGTCCTGCGCGGGACCGAGGAGGTCGAGGCCGCCACCGTCGTCACCGAGAAGCGGTTCAACGACCTGACCCACCTCACCGGCCCGTTCGACGTCATCGGTGACGTCCACGGCTGCTCGGCCGAGCTCGAGGCGCTGCTCACCAAGCTCGGCTACACCGACGGCGCGCACCCCGAGGGCCGCACCGCGGTGTTCGTGGGCGACCTGGTCGACCGCGGTCCGGACACCCCGGGCGTGCTGCGCCGGGTGATGTCGATGGTGAAGCACGGCCACGCGCTGTGCGTGCCCGGCAACCACGAGAACAAGTACGGGCGGTTCCTCAAGGGCCGCAAGGTCCAGCACACCCACGGGCTCGCCGAGACCATCGAGCAGATGGAGGGCGAGAGCGAGGAGTTCAGGGCCGAGGTGCGCCGCTTCCTGGACGGCCTCGTCAGCCACTACGTCCTCGACGGCGGCAAGCTCGTCGTCTGCCACGCCGGGCTGCCCGAGAAGTACCACGGCCGCACCTCGGGACGGGTCCGCTCGCACGCCCTGTACGGCGAGACCACCGGGGAGACCGACGAGTTCGGGCTGCCCGTGCGCTACCCGTGGGCCGAGGACTACCGGGGCCGCGCGGCGGTGGTCTACGGGCACACCCCGGTCCCGGAGGCCACCTGGCTCAACAACACCATCTGCCTGGACACCGGCGCGGTCTTCGGCGGCAAGCTGACCGCGCTGCGCTGGCCGGAGCGCGAGCTGGTCGACGTACCCGCCGAGCGGGTCTGGTACGAGCCGGCGCGGCCGCTGCGCAGCGAGGCGCCCGGCGGCCAGGACGGGCGGCCGCTGGACCTCGCGGACGTGTACGGCCGCAGGGCCGTGGAGACCCGGCACGCCGGCCGGGTCGCGGTCCGCGAGGAGAACGCGGCGGCGGCGCTCGAGGTCATGAGCCGCTTCGCCGTCGACCCGCGCCTGCTGCCGTACCTGCCGCCGACCATGGCGCCCACGGCGACCAGCCGCGTCGACGGCTACCTGGAGCACCCGGTCGAGGCGTTCGCCCAGTACGCGGCGGACGGGGTGCCGCGGGTCGTGTGCGAGGAGAAGCACATGGGCTCGCGGGCCGTGGCCCTGGTGTGCCGGGACGCGGACGCGGCCCGCGCGCGCTTCGGCGTGGACGGCCCCGGCGGGGCGCTGTACACCCGAACCGGGCGGCCGTTCTTCGACGACGAGAAGGTGACCGAGGAGATCCTCGGCCGGCTGCGCTCGGCCGTCGGGGACGCGGGCCTGTGGGAGGAGCTGAACACCGACTGGCTCCTGCTGGACGCCGAGCTGATGCCCTGGTCGCTGAAGGCCTCCGGTCTGCTGCGCAGCCAGTACGCGGCGGTCGGTGCGGCCTCGGCGGCGGTGTTCCCGGGCGCGCTCGCCGCGCTGGAGGCCGCCGCCGCGCGCGGCACCGACGTGGGCGGCCTGCTGGAGCGGCAGCGCGGCCGGGCCGCCGACGCGGCCGCGTTCACCGACGCCTACCGGCGCTACTGCTGGACGACCGACGGCCTGGAGGGGGTCCGTCTGGCACCCTTCCAGCTCCTGGCCGTCCAGGGCCGCAGCCTCGCCGCCCTCCCGCACGACGAGCAACTGGCTTTGCTCGACCGCCTGGTGGAGCACGACGGCACCGGGCTGCTGCAGACCACCCGGCGGCTGTACGTCGACACGGGCGACCCCGAGTCGGTGCGGGCCGGCGTCGACTGGTGGCTGGAGATGACCGGCCGCGGCGGTGAGGGCATGGTCGTCAAGCCGCTCGGCGCGCTGGTGCGCGACGAGCAGGGGCGGCTGGTGCAGCCCGGCATCAAGTGCCGGGGCCGCGAGTACCTGCGGATCATCTACGGCCCCGAGTACACCCGGCCGGACAACCTGGACCGGCTGCGGCAGCGGTTCCTGAACCACAAGCGGTCGCTGGCGATCCGCGAGTACGCCCTCGGCCTCGAGGCCCTGGACCGGCTCGCGGGCGGCGAGCCGCTGTGGCGGGTGCACGAGGCGGTGTTCGGGGTGCTCGCCCTGGAGTCGGAGCCGGTGGACCCGCGTCTGTGACCTCGCGGACACGGAACGCCCTTGTGTCGTACACACCTCTGTCCATATGGTGGACGGCCTTGCGACACAAGGGTGTTCGAACGTGCGGAGGGGGAGCGGTGGAGACCGTGGAGACGCGGAGCGAGCGGCCGGAGGGGGCGGGCATGGAGATCAAGAAGGTCGTGGTCCGCGAGGACCGGAGCACCAGCCGCAGGCCGGCGATCCTGGAGAAGCGGCCGACCCGCTGACCATGCGCGTTCACCTGGTCACGATGCCCTGGCATCCGCTGGACCTCCCCTCGCTGCAACTGGGCCTGCTGAACCGGCTGGTGCGGCGGGCCCGCCCGGACGCCGAGGTGACCGAGTTCCACGGCTCGCTGCGCTGGGCGGAGTACCTGCTGGAGCACTCCGGGGGACGGTTGCGGCCGGGCGACTGCGTGGCGGTCGGCTCCGACGCGATCTTCCACGGCCTCGGCGACTGGGTCTTCTCCGGCGTCCTGTACGACGACCCCGGCTGGGGCCTGGCCCGGCTGCGGGACTACGCGGCCCGGCGGGACGTGCCCGTCGCCACGGCCGTCGACATGCGCCCGTACGCCGCCGGGTTCATCGACCTGTGCGCGAGCTTGATCCTGGCGGCCGAGCCGGACGTCGTCGGGTTCACCAGCACGTTCATGCAGAACGTGGCGTCCCTCGCGCTCGCCCGCGAACTCAAGCGCCGCAGGCCCGCGTTGACCGTGGTGTTCGGGGGCAGCAACTGCGACGGGCCGATGGGCCACGCCCTGCACCGCAACCATCCCTTCGTGGACCACGTGGTGCGCGGCGAGGCCGAGTACGCCTTCCCGGCCCTGCTGCGGCACCTGGCCGAGGGCACCGTGCCGGTGGACGTGCCCGGCCTGTGCTGGTGGGACGGAGCGGTGTCGCGGGCCAACATCGAGACCCGGCGGACCGTGGCGCCGGCCGACATCCCCTCGCCCGACTACGACCAGTGGCAGACCGCCCTGGACGCGTCCGCGGTGCGGGAGTACATCCACCCGAAGCTGGTGGTCGAGGGCGCCCGCGGCTGCTGGTGGGGGGAGAAGCACCACTGCACCTTCTGCGGGCTGAACGGGTCCGCCATGGCCTTCCGCGCCAAGCCGGGCGAGCGGCTGTGGGAGGAACTCGACCGGCTGGTCCGCCGCCACCGCATCCTCGACGTGGTGACCGTCGACAACATCATCGACATGGCCTACTTCCGCGACTTCCTGCCCCGGGTCGCCGGCAGCGGCTGGGACCTCAGGCTGCACTACGAGGTCAAGTCCAACCTCACCCCCGGCCAGCTGAGGCTGCTCGGCGAGTCGGGCACCGTGCACATCCAGCCCGGCATCGAGAGCCTGGGCAGCCGGGTCCTCGACCTGATGGACAAGGGCGTCACCGGCGCCCGCAACGTGCGCACCCTGCGCGAGTGCGAGAACCACGCGCTGACCTGCTCCTGGAACCTGCTCTACGGCTTCCCCGGCGAGACGGCGGACGACTACGCGCCGGTCGTGGACCAGCTCCCCGCCCTGGTCCACCTCCAGCCGCCGAGCGGCGCGCACCGCATCCAGCTGGAGCGGTTCAGCCCGCACTTCACCGACCCCGGCCTCGGCTTCGGCAAGCGCCGCCCGGCCGAGATGTACCAGCACGTGTACGACCTGCCCGAGGGCGAACTCGCCGACATGGTCTACCTCTTCGACACCGACGACGCGGGCCTCGCGGGCCCGGCGGAGCGCCGGCTGCGCGAGGCCGTGGCCGCGTGGCGGGCCGGACACGCGCGCTCCCGGCTGCTGTTCGAGGCGGACGGCGCGGACCTGCTGGTGCGCGACCGGCGGCACGGGTGGCCGCCGGCCACCCACCGCTTCACCGGCTGGCGCGCGGCGGCCATGCGCCGCCTGGAGGACGGCCGTACGGTGCCCGCGCTGCACCGGCTGCTGACAGGGGACGGCCACGACGTGCCGGCCGGCGCCCTCGACGGCTGGGTCCGGCACGCCCTCCGCCTCGGCCTGCTGTTCCGGGACGGCGGCACCTACGTCTCGCTCCCCACCTGGGGCGAGCCGGTCCGGCTGCCGGAGGGCGCCGTAGGCACCGCCCCGCAGGACCCCGCCCACGGGATCCTCTACCACCGGCGCGGGCCCGGCTTCGTCAGCGTCATCGACCGCAGGGAGCCCGGCACCACGGTCCGGCTCACCCTCGACCACCCCGACCTGGTCGCCACCTTCGACCTGCTGACCACGCCCACCCCCCTGGCCGGTCTGGACACCGTCCAGCGCGCGGCCGTCGACCTGCTCACCGCCGAACGCCTCGTACGGATCGACAACGGTCTGGCCACGGCCCTGCCCCCACGCATCGACCGGTGGCCGGTGCCGTGCACGGCGATCTGAGGGTCGCTGCCGGTTCACTGGACGACGAGGTCGCGATCGTCCCGATCGCCCACGAGCGAGAGACGGTCGCCGATGCAGGCGACGGCGATGAGGCCGCCGAGCAGGACCCGGCCGATGACTCCACCCTCGTCGACAGGGCCCATCATCGGGCTGCTCGGCCGCGTGAAGGATGTCCGCAACACGGTGATGCACTTCAACGCGCCGTCACTCAGGGCCGAACAACTCGACCTGCTCGACAGCTCCGTCTCCATGTTGCGCCTGTACGACCCTGACTACGGGGCGACCAGTAGGGGCTGGACCACATAGCGCGCGGTCCTGACCGGCTGCCCTCGCAGGAATGGACACAGCGTGCAGGACTGCTGCCTCGGCCTCAACGGGGCGGAGCGGTCAGATCTTGATCACGGTCGCGCGTCCGCCGCAGAGGGCAGTGAGGTCCTCTGGATCGGAGGTGAGGACGGTGACCGGGCCTGGCGCGGCCAGAGCGGTGGCGGTGAGCATGGCGTCGATGGCGTGCTTGTGGCCGTGAAGGCCGGCGTTGGCGAGGAGGGCGGCGGCGTGGCGGGCAATCGGCTCGGTGATCGGTTCGACGACCAAGCGGGAGAGCGTCCATTCCAGGGCCGGGCGGTTGATGCGGGGGTGGACCACTTCGACCAGGGCGGCCGCCGAGGTGATCACTCGGTGATCGTCGACGCGGGCCAGAGCGAGCCAGCCGGTGATCGTACGGTCGCGCAGGACGGCCTTGGCCAATCCTTCGCTGTCGAGGACGAGGGTGCCGCCGGGGACCGCGGGGGAGCGGGTCACGCGGCGTCGGCCCCGTGCCGTGCCTGCTCGCGTCGTGCCTGGGCGAGTTGGTCACGCAGGGCCTGGATCTCCTCGGCCGTGACGGGTCCGTGCTCGGCCTCGGCGACGGTGATCAGTTCGTTGAGGTTGTCTCGTTCGATCTGACGGGCCACGGCCGCGGCCACGTAGGCAGACAGGCCGGAGGGACCGCTGCGGGCCTTGGCGGCTTCCGCGATGTCGCGCGGCATGGTGATCGAGTACTTGCCGGTAGGCTCACTCATGCTACCTATCCTACCTGTCATCCTCCGAGGCGTGCTGGGCGGTGTTTCCGCACGGTTCCGCCGGGGGCTGACGGCTGAGTCGGAGCGCATGTCGGGGCCCTGGTCAATGAGCAATGCTCCGAGTCACCCCACCAGCCGAGCGGCCGTTGCACCGCGATCTGAACGCGGAGCCAGGCTTCCTCACCCCACCAACCGCAACCGCCGGTCGCAGATGCCGACGCGGACCGTCTGACCCCAGGTGAGCTGGAGGGCGTCGCTCTCGATGCCGTCGCCGAACGCGATCAGCCGGTCGGACTCCACCGTGAGCGAGAGGGAGGCCGTGGCCCGGAGGCGGCCGGCCACCAGGGTGGTGCCGGTGGCCGGGGAGGGCCACGCCTCCCGGACGAACCACAGCAGGCCGTCCTCGGTGGGGGAGGGCAGCGGCAGCGCGCCGCCCCGCTCCTGCCAGACCGAGCGCAGCCAGCCGGTGGCGCCGGTGCCGGTGCCGACCAGCACTCCGGAGGAGGCCTGGGCCTCGACGGCACCCCCGTCGCCGTCGAGGCCCAGGCGGTAGCGGGCGGTCTGGTGGCCGGGAGTGCCGAGGTAGATCTCGTTGAGCGCCACCAGCCGCTGGGTGTCGTCGGCGACGGCCTCGACCATGGTGAGTTCGTCCACCGCGGTCCCGGCCGCCGCCAGCAGCTTCGCCGCGTCCGCCGGGCGGTGCCGTACCAGCACTCCGGGATTGCGCCCGGGGTCGGTGTCGATGCCGATCACCGGCTGGCCCGTCAGGTACTTGGCGGCGTTGGCCACCAGCCCGTCCTGGCCCACGACGACGACCACGTCCTCCGGGGCGAACAGGAACCGGTCGAGGTCGGCGCGCTCCACCCGGGCCTGGCGCCAGGTCAGCGGCACCGCGGCGGCCACCTCGGCCAGGGCGCCCCGGGCCCTGCGGTGGCGTTCGGCGACCTCCTCGATGTCCCGGCCCCGGGAGGCGAGGAAGAAGGCGGCCTGGCCGTGCGTGCCGTGCCGGGCCACCAGCTCCTCGTACTCGGTGGTGCGATGGACCAGGACGGCCCGCCGGGCGAGGCTCACCGGGCGCCCTCGGAGTCGCCGCCGAGCTTCGCCAGCAGCCCGGTCAGCACGTCGGGGGAGACGGTCACGCTGTCGATGCGCGGCAGGTTCTCGGCGAGCCGGGTCGCGGTGAGGGCCCGCAGGGTCGTCGTCCCGTCGACCCCGGCCTCGGTGTGCACCCGCAGCCAGGCCGCCTGTGCCTGCGCCCGCGCCTCCCCGACCTCGCGCGCGGCCTCGGCCTCCGCGCGGGCGAGCTGCCGGGAGCGGGCCGCCTCCGCCTCGGCGAGCTTCAGCGTCCGGGCCGCCTCGGCCTCGGCGAGCCCCACCGAGCGGGTGGCCTCGGCCTCGGCCAGCTTCACCGACCGGGCCGCCTCCGCCTCGGCGCGCACCGCGTCCGCGGCCGCCTGCTCCTCGGCCTCGCGGCGCGCGTTGGTGCCGCGCTGCTCGACCAGTCGTTCCTCGCGGCGGGCCAGTTCGATCTTGCTGGCCAGCTCGTTCTCGGCGATGGCGCGTTCGCGCTCGACCGCCACGGCCCGCCGTTCGTAGGTGGCGCGGTCGGCCTCCTGCTGGATCTGTTCCCGGGCGGGGGTGCGCAGCGCCCGCTCCACCTCCGGTTCGGGCCGCAGCGCCATCACGCGGACCGCGACCACCTCGATGCCGGTGGCCGGCAGCCGTGGCTCGGCGCCCAGGCCGGCCGCGACCCGCTCGCGCACCGCGGCCACCCCGTCCACCAGCGCCGCCGCGAGAGGCGTGCGCGCCAGCACGTCCAGCGCGTGCTGCTGGGCCGTCTCGGTGAGCAGGGTGCCGAGCTGGTCCAGCGGGGTGCCCCGCCAGGCGCCGGTGTCCGGGTCGATCGAGAAGTCGAGGCGGGCGGCGGCGACGGCCGGGTCGGCGATCCGGTAGGTGACCGTCGCCTGCACCGAGACGTCCTGGAAGTCGGAGGTGCGGGCGTGGAAGGTCATCGCCAGCTCCCGGTCGTCGACCGGCACCTCGGAGAGCGCGGCCGTCAGCGGGCGGAACCAGAAGCTGAGCCCGGTCCCGTCGTGGACCAGCGCGCCGGAGCGGTGGTGCCGTATGTGCGCCGTGGGCGCCCCGCGCAGATGGCGCCAGCCCAGGCGCCGGGTGATGTCGGCCATGGATCCCCTCGCTTTTCGTCATGAGGACGATAAGCGGGACCCTCGGTTCTCGTCAAGAGGACGAAAACAGGAAGTGCCGGAAACGGTCGATGGGAGCGTGAAGACGGTCGTCCCCGGCCAGGATGGAGGCATGGCATACCACGTCCACTCCGAGGCCGGGCGACTGCGCCGCGTGATACTGCACCGGCCCGACCTCGAGCTCAAAAGGCTCACGCCCAGCAACAAGGACGCCCTCCTCTTCGACGACGTGCTGTGGGTGCGCCGGGCGCGCGCCGAGCACGACGGGTTCGCCGACGTCCTGCGTGACCGGGGGGTCGCCGTCCACCTCTTCGGTGACCTGCTCACCGAGACCCTGGAGCTCCCGGAGGCGCGCTCCCTCGTCCTCGACCGGGTCTTCGACGAGAAGGAGTACGGCCCGCTCGCCACCGACCACCTGCGCGCCGCCTTCGAGACGCTGCCGGCGCGCGAACTGGCCGAGGCCCTGGTGGGCGGCATGACCAAGCGGGAGTTCCTCGAGGCGCACGCGGAGCCGACCTCCGTGCGGTTCCACGTGATGGACCTCGACGACTTCCTGCTCGGCCCGCTCCCCAACCACCTCTTCACCCGTGACACCTCCGCCTGGATCTACGACGGGGTGGCCATCAACGCCATGCGCCGGCCCGCCCGGCAGCGGGAGGCCGTGCACTTCGAGGCGATCTACCGGCACCACCCGCTGTTCCGCGACGAGACGTTCCGGGTCTGGTCCCGCGGGCAGGCCGACTACCCCTCCACCATCGAGGGCGGCGACGTCCTGGTGATCGGCAACGGCGCCGTCCTCATCGGCATGAGCGAGCGCACCACCCCGCAGGCCGTGGAGATGCTGGCGCACAAGCTGTTCGCGGCGGGGTCCGCGTCCACGATCGTCGCGCTCGACATGCCCAAGCGGCGGGCCTTCATGCACCTCGACACCGTGATGACCATGGTCGACGGCGACACCTTCACCCAGTACGCCGGGCTCGGCATGCTGCGCTCCTACACCATCGAGCCGGGCGCGGGCGAGCAGGAGCTGAAGGTCACCGACCATCCGCCGGAGCACATGCACCGCGCGATCGCGGCCGCGCTGGGACTCGGCGAGATCCGGGTGCTGACCGCCACCCAGGACGTGCACGCGGCCGAGCGCGAGCAGTGGGACGACGGCTGCAACGTGCTCGCCGTGGAACCGGGCGTCGTCGTCGCCTACGAACGCAACTCCACCACCAACACCCATCTGCGCAAACAGGGCATCGAGGTGATCGAGATCCCCGGTAGCGAGCTGGGCCGGGGCAGGGGCGGCCCGCGCTGCATGAGCTGCCCCGTCGAGCGTGAGGCGGTGTGACCGACCGGACGCGCATGGACCGCATATAAATGCTAAGGATCGTATAGAATTCCAGGGTCCCCAGTCGTCGTACCTTTGGAGCGCCCCCATGGCGACCGTCCCGACCGCTCTCGCCGGCCGTCACTTCCTCAAGGAGCTGGACTTCACCGAGGAGGAGTTCCGCGGTCTGGTCGAGCTGGCCGCCGAGCTGAAGGCCGCCAAGAAGGCCGGGACCGAGCCGCAGTACCTGCGCGGCCGCAACATCGCGCTGATCTTCGAGAAGACCTCGACGCGCACCCGCTGCGCGTTCGAGGTCGCCGCCGCCGACCAGGGCGCCCACACCACGTACCTGGACCCCTCGGGCTCGCAGATCGGCCACAAGGAGTCGGTGAGGGACACCGCCCGGGTCCTCGGCCGGATGTTCGACGCCATCGAGTACCGGGGCGACAGCCAGGCCGGTGTCGAGGAACTGGCCGCGCACGCCGGCGTGCCCGTCTACAACGGGCTCACGGACGACTGGCACCCCACCCAGATGCTCGCCGACGTGCTCACCATGACCGAGCACGGCACCCGGCCGCTGAAGGAGACCGCCTTCGCCTACCTCGGCGACGCCCGCTTCAACATGGGCAACTCCTACCTGGTCACCGGTGCCCTGCTCGGGATGGACGTGCGGATCGTCGCACCCAAGTCCTACTGGCCGGCCCAGGAGATCGTGGACCGCGCCCGGGAGCTCGCCGAGACCTCCGGGGCACGGATCACGCTCACCGAGGACGTCGCCGAGGGCGTCGCGGGCGCCGACTTCGTCGCCACCGACGTCTGGGTCTCGATGGGCGAGCCCAAGACGGTGTGGGACGAGCGGATCACGGCCCTCGCCCCGTACGCCGTCACGATGGACGTCCTGCGCGCCACCGGCAACCCGGACGTGAAGTTCCTGCACTGCCTGCCGGCCTTCCACGACCTCGGCACCAAGGTCGGGCGGGAGATCCACGAGAGCCACGGCCTGACCTCGCTCGAGGTCACCGACGAGGTCTTCGAGTCGGCTCACTCCGTCGTCTTCGACGAGGCGGAGAACCGGCTGCACACCATCAAGGCCGTGCTGGTCGCCACCCTCGCCTGAGTCGTTTTATCCTGACCGGCGGCCCTCGGACCACCCTTCCGGGGCCGCCGCCGCGACCGGGGAAACCCCCCGCAGGTCGCCCGCACCACCAGAAACGAGCACCACCCGCATGCCCGCCTCCCGCATCAAGTCCCCGCACCTGCTCGTCGCCGAATCCGGCGCCGACCGCGAGGGCCACGGCCTCAAGCGCACCATGGGCCTCTTCCAGCTCATCTGTTTCGGCGTCGGCGCCATCGTCGGCACCGGCATCTTCGTCGGCCTCTCCGACTCCGTCGCCCAGGCCGGGCCCGCCGTGGTCGTCTCCTTCGTGCTGGCCGCGATCACCTGCGTCTTCACCGCCCTCTCCTTCGCCGAGCTGGGCGGCGCGATCCCGGTCTCCGGCTCCTCGTACTCCTTCGCCTACGCGGGCCTGGGCGAGTCCACCGCCTTCCTGGTCGGCTGGTGCCTGCTGCTGGAGTACGGCATCTCCATCTCGGCCGTCGCGGTCGGCTGGAGCCAGTACGTCAACGAACTGCTGCACAGCCTCACCGGCTGGCAGCTCCCGGCCGCGCTCTCCGCCGGTCCCGGCGACCACGGGATCGTGAACCTGCCCGCCGTCATCGTCATCGCGATGGCGTCCGTGCTGCTGGTGCGCGGGGTGCGGGAGAGCGCCGGGGCGACCGCCGCCATGGCCGCCGTGAAGCTGGTCATCCTGCTGGCCTTCTGCGCCATCGGCTACAGCGCCTTCAAGCACGGCAACCTCACCCCGTTCTCCCCGGCCGGCCTCGGCGGCATCGGCGCGGGCACCACCGCCGCGTTCTTCTCCTACATCGGCTTCGACGCCATCACCACGGCCGGCGAGGAGGCGAAGAACCCGCGCCGGGACATCCCCGTCGCCATCCTCGTCTGCATGGGCCTGGTCACCCTGCTGTACTGCGCGGTCGCGCTGGCCGCGATCGGCGCCATCGGCGGCCACCAGGTCGCCGACCGGCCCGCCGCGCTGTCGTACGTCGTCAACCAGGTCACCGGCTCCACCGTCGGCGGCGGGGTCATCGCCTTCGGCGCGGTCGTCGCCATCGCCTCCGTCGTGCTCGCCGTGATGTACGGCCAGACCCGCATCCTGATGTCGATGTCCCGGGACGGCCTGATCCCGCGCGTCTTCGAGAAGGTCTCCCCGCGGACCTCCACCCCGGTGGCCGGCACGCTGATCGTCGCCGTCGTCTTCGCCGTCCCGGCGGCCTTCGCCTCGCTCGACGCGGTGATGAACCTGTGCACCATCGGCACGCTCGCCGTCATGGCCGTCGTCAACATCACCGTGATCGCCCTGCGCCGCCGCGAACCGGGCCTCGACCGCAGCTTCCGGGTGCCGCTCTACCCCGTGGGCCCGCTGCTGGGCGTCGGCTTCTGCCTGTACCTGATGTACGAGACCGGCTGGCGGACCTGGATCCAGTTCGCGCTGTTCCTCGTGGCCGGCCTGGTCGTCTACCTCGCCTACGGGCGCCGGCACTCCACGCTGGCGCGACCGGTCCCCGAGATCACGCCGGCCGCCGCTGAGCGGGAACCACAGGCAGTCTGAACCACACCGCCTTGCCCGACGGGGTGGGGCGGTGACCGCAGGACGAACTGAGCGCACGGATCAGCAGCAGTCCGCGCCCGCCCTCCTGCCAGACGTCGGGCTCCTCGATCACCGGACGGGTCAGATGACCGGGCGGCGCCGGGTCCGGGTCGTGCACCTCGACCTGGCAGCCGCTCGGCAACAGCTCCACCACCAGCTCGATCGGGCCGCGGCCGGCCGTGTGCTCCACCGCGTTGGCCACCAGCTCCGCCGTCAGCAGCTCCGCGGTGTCGCTGTCGGCCGGGTGCTCCACCTCGGCGATGGCCGTACGCACCAGAGCACGGGCCACCGGCACCGCGGCGGCGGTGTGCGGCAGCGCGATGCGCCAGGAGGCCGGTCCGGTGGGGCGTTCGTGCAAGGCGAGTCCGTTCATGGAGCAGGCTGTCCTGCTTTCGACTAGGGAATGGTACGGGCCCGGCCGCACGGGACGGCCGCCGGGCGCCGCTCGGGACCGTCGGCCCCGGTACCGGGCGGCTTACCCACGAGGACGCCCCGCCTCGCCCCGCCCGGCCCACTGTTACGACGCTGTCGACGACCGGTGACGCCCGTGACCGGACCGGGCCGCCCTCACCGCGTTGTCGCGCCATCGTGACGACAGTCACGAACGGGTGATAGCTTTTCCGGGTAGCGCACGTGAGGCACCGCCCCCCTAGGAGGCCGCACGTCATGAGTCCCTTCACCGGCTCCGCCGCCCGCACCCGCGACTGGGAGCACCTGCGGGTCCAGCACGCCGACGGGGTCGCCACCGTCACCCTCGACCGGCCCGCCAAACTCAACGCCCTCACCTTCGGCGCCTACGCCGACCTGCGTGACCTCCTCGCCGAGCTGTCCCGGGAGCGGTCCGTGCGCGCCCTGGTGCTCGCCGGCGAGGGCCGCGGCTTCTGCTCCGGCGGCGACGTGGACGAGATCATCGGCGCCACCCTGGCCATGGACACCGCCCAGCTGCTCGACTTCAACCGGATGACCGGGCAGGTCGTACGCGCGGTCCGTGAGTGCCCGTTCCCGGTGATCGCCGCCGTGCACGGGGTGGCGGCCGGCGCCGGCGCCGTCCTGGCGCTCGCGGCCGACTTCCGGGTCGCCGACCCCTCCGCCCGGTTCGCCTTCCTCTTCACCCGGGTCGGCCTGTCCGGCGGCGACATGGGCGCGGCCTACCTGCTGCCCCGGGTCGTCGGCCTCGGCCACGCCACCCGGCTGCTGATGCTGGGCGAGCAGGTACGGGCACCCGAGGCCGAGCGCATCGGCCTGATCAGCGTGCTCACCGAGGAGGGCGGGGCCGACGCGGCCGCCGCCGCGCTGGCCCGCCGCCTCGCCGACGGCCCGGCGCTCGCACACGCGCAGACGAAGGCGCTGCTGACGGCGGAACTCGACATGCCGCTGGCGGCCTCCGTGGAGCTGGACGCCTCGACCCAGGCCCTGCTGATGAACGGCGAGGACTACGCGGAGTTCCACGCCGCGTTCCGGGAGAAGCGGCCCCCGAAATGGCGGGGGCGGTGACCGTGCGGCGCATCGCGATCATCGGCGGCGGACCCGGCGGTCTCTACGCGGCCGCGCTGCTGAAGCGGCTCGACCCCGCCCGGGAGATCACCGTCTGGGAACGCAACGCCCCCGACGAGACCTTCGGCTTCGGCGTGGTGCTCTCCGACGAGACCCTCGGCGGCATCGAACACGCCGACCCCGTCGTGTACGCGGCCCTGAAGAAGGAGTTCGTCCGCTGGGACGACATCGACATCGTGCACCGGGGAGTGCGCCACCGCTCCGGCGGCCACGGATTCGCCGCGCTCGGCCGCCGCCGGCTCCTGCGGGTCCTGCACGAGCGCTGCCGCTCGCTCGGCGTGGAGCTGCGCTTCGGCACCGAGGCGCCGCCCCTCGACGAACTTCGCGCGCGGCACGACCTGGTCGTCGCCGCCGACGGCGTGCGCAGCACCACCCGCGCGGCCCTCGCCGACGCCTTCCGCCCCCAGGTGACCGAGCATCGCTGCCGGTACATCTGGCTGGCCGCCGACTTCGCCTTCGACGCCTTCCGCTTCGAGATCACCGAGACCGAGCACGGCGTCATGCAACTGCACGGCTACCCCTACGCCCGCCCGTCTCCCGACCACCACCCCTCAACGAGGCCCTGCGGGCCGCCGCATGCATCCGGCGCCTCCACCGTCATCGTCGAGATGCGCGAGGAGGTCTGGCGGGCGGCGGGGCTCGACCGGGCCGGCCCGCAGGAGTCCGTGGAGCGCTGCGCCAAGATCTTCGCCGACCCCCTCGGCGGACGGCCGCTGCGCTCCAACAACTCGGCCTGGACCACCTTCCGCACGGTCGTCACCGAGCACTGGTCGCACGACAACGTCGTCCTGCTCGGCGACGCGGCCCACACCGCCCACTTCTCCATCGGCTCCGGCACCAAGCTCGCCGTGGAGGACGCGCTCGCACTCGCCGCGTGCCTGGCGGAACAGCCCGACGTGCCCGCTGCCCTGGCCGCCTACGAGGAGGAGCGCAGGCCCGTCGTCGCCTCCACCCAGCGGGCCGCCCGGGCCAGCCTGGAGTGGTTCGAGGACCTGGACCGGTACCTCGGCCAGCCGCCCCGCCAGTTCGCCTTCAACCTGCTCACCCGCAGCCGCCGGGTCACCCACGACAACCTCCGGCTGCGCGACGCCCACTTCACCGAGGCCGTCGAGCGCGAGTTCGGCTGCCCGCCGGGCACGCCCCCGATGTTCACCCCGTTCCGGCTGCACGGCCTGACCCTGCGCAACCGGGTCGTCGTGTCGCCCACGGACCTGTACTCGGCCGTCGACGGCGTCCCCGGCGACTTCCACCTGGTCCACCTCGGCGCCCGCGCCCTCGGCGGCGCCGGCCTGGTGATGACCGAGATGGTGTGCGTCAGCGAGGAGGGGCGCATCACCCCGGGCTGCACCGGCCTCTACACCGCGCGCCAGGGCGAGGCGTGGCGGCGGATCACCGACTTCGTGCACACCCAGGCGCCGGGCACGGCGATCGGCGTGCAGCTCGGCCACTCCGGGCGCAAGGGCTCGACCAGGCTGATGTGGGAGGGCATGGACGAACCACTGCCCGACGGCAACTGGCCGCTGGTGGCCGCCTCCCCGCTGCCGTACCGGCCGGACGGCCAGATCCCGCGCGAGCTGTCCCGGGCCCAGCTCACCGACGTCCGTGAGCAGTTCGCGGCGGCCGCCTGGCGGGCCGCACGGGCCGGCTTCGACCTGCTCGAACTGCACTGCGCGCACGGCTACCTGCTGTCCGGCTTCCTCTCCCCGCTCACCAACCGGCGCACCGACGCCTACGGCGGCTCGCTGGAGAAGCGGCTGCGGTTCCCGCTGGAGGTGTTCGACGCGGTACGCGGCGTGTGGCCGGACGAGCGGCCCATGACCGTCCGTATCTCGGCCACCGACTGGGCCGAGGGCGGCACCACCGCCGAGGAGGCGGTGGCGATCGCCCGGGCCTTCGCCGCCCACGGCGCCGACGCGATCGACGTCTCGACCGGTCAGGTCGTGGCCGGGGAACGGCCGGAGTTCGGGCGGTCGTACCAGACACCGTTCGCCGACCGCATCCGGCACGAGGTCCGCGTCCCGGTGATCGCCGTCGGCGCGATCTCCTCCTGGGACGACGTCAACTCCCTGATCCTGGCCGGGCGCACCGACCTGTGCGCCCTGGCCCGCCCGCACCTGTACGACCCGCACTGGACCCTGCACGCGGCGGCCGAACAGGGCTACCGGGGGCCCGGCGTGGTCTGGCCCGCGCCCTATCGGGCGGGCAGCAGGCGCCCCCAGACCGGCCGCACGGACGGGCCGAGGCCGCGGCTGGCGCTCGATCCGGTCACTGGCGTCCCGCCCGCTTCGGACGGTTCCTGAACCGACCCCGGGCCGAGCGGCACCAGGCCCCTGCCCGAGCACTCCGGGCAGGGACCGCAGCCATGGCTGCGGCTGCGCGCATGCGGCTACGGCTACGGCTGCGCGGACACGGTCACGGCCCGTCCCCGGACCCGGCCCCCACGAACCCGGCC
>NZ_JAJSZC010000069.1:0-34461 GCF_036815105.1 Streptomyces sp. IBSBF 3136 | reverse complement strand
CGTCACTCCCGCTGCCCCGCCCCCTCGATCCGCTCCACCAGTTCAGCCGCCATCGACTTGATCGTCTCCAGCCCCTCCTGCCCCCAGGCGCGAGGATCCTGGTCCACCACGCAGATCGTGCCCAGGACCAATCCCGTGTGGTCGATCAAGGGGGCGCCCAGGTACGAGTGGATGCCAATGGCATCGACTACGTGGTTGCCGGCGAAGCGGGGGAAGTCGCGGACGTCGTCCAGGACCAGGGCCTTGCGGCGGCGGACCACGTGGGGGCAGAAGCCGATGTCGAGGTCGCGGGGCATCACGCGGTCCGGGACGGGTTCCTCCAGGAGCGGGGTCTCCAGTTCGACGGTCGTGTCGGAGGCCGCGCTGTAAAGGCCGGCGAAGTACTGGCGGTTCTCGTCGAGGAAGAAGTTGACGCCCGCGTAGCAGCCGCCGGTGCGCCGGGCCAGTTGGCGGGCGAACTCGTCCAGCTCCGGGTCCGGTCTGTCCTCGATGCCCAGTTCCCGCAGGCGGCGCGAGCGGGCCGCCGCCTCAGGGTCCTGCGGGGGCAGGAGCAGGTGCCGCATGGCGATCCCGGTCTCCGTGCCCGAGGGGGTGTCGGGTGCCCTCGTTGCCATGGGAACTCCTTGAAGTGATCAGATGCTGCACAAGGGAAAGCAGGACCCGGATGCCCGAGCTGGACAGGCGGGCGTCGCACAGCACCACCGGTACCTCGGGCTTGAGGTCGAGCGCCGCCCGTACCTCTTCCGGCTCGTAGGGGTGCGCCCCGTCGAACTCGTTGACCGCGACGACGAAGGTGATGCCCCGTGACTCGAAGAAGTCGACCGCCGGGAAGCAGTTCTCCAATCGGCGGGTGTCGGCGAGGACGACCGCGCCCAGCGCACCGGCCGACAGTTCGTCCCACAGGAACCAGAAGCGCTCCTGCCCGGGTGTGCCGAACAGGTAGAGCACGTGCTGGGGGCTGAGAGTGATGCGGCCGAAGTCCATGGCGACCGTGGTGGTGGCCTTCTTCTCCACCCCGTCGAGCCGGTCCGTGGCGGCACTGACCTCGGTCAGCAGCTCCTCCGTGTTCAGGGGCTCGATCTCGCTGACCGCTCCCACGAACGTGGTCTTGCCCACCCCGAAGCCGCCGGCGACCAGGATCTTGATCCCCGTCGGAAGGGAGTCGGCGCCGAGTGCCTCAGAGTCGTTTGAGGAGCCCATCCCGCAAGGCCTCCAATAGATCCAGATCGGGGGCCGCAGCCGGCCCGTGCGTTGCCAGGTTGAAGGGCCGTGCGACGACCGCGTCCCGCTCGACCAGGTCGGACAGCAGCACCTTGATCACCGTCGCCGGCATCCGGGTGCGCCCCGCGATCTCAGCCACCGACACCGGCGTCCGGCACAGCTCCAGCACCCGGGCGTGATCCAGTCCCAGGGTGCCGCGGAGTGTGACACCGGTGGCCACCACCATGGTCATCAGGTCGAAGTGGCAGGTGGGCCGGGTGCGTCCCTCGCTGACGGTGTACGGCCGGACCATCCGGCCGAGGGCGTCGTCCAGCAGCGGCCGGTGGGCTCCACCCGGGTCGTCCGGCATCCGTCACTGCCCCACCGACTGGCGCGGTGCGGCCCCCAGATGGCGGCGGACGCCCTTGACCATCATGGTCATCTCGTAGCCGAGCACCGCCACGTCCGCCTCGTGTCCGGCGAGCACCGCCAGCAGGGCGCCCTGCCCGGCGGCGGATACGAAGAGCAGCGAGTTGCTGAGTTCGGTGACGATCTGCCGTACGTCACCGCCGTCGTCGAAACGCTTGCCGGCGCTACGGGCCAGCGAGTAGAGCCCGCTGGACAGGGCCGCCAGGTGGTCCGCCGCGTCCGTGTCCAGTCCGTCCTGGGCCATCACGAGGCCGTCGGAGGACAACAGCAGTGCGCTGCGCGTGTGCGGCACACGCTGCAGGAGGCCGGTCAACAGCCAGGAAAGGTCTTCGCTCACCACGATCGCGTACAGCTCCTCAATGACGTGTGTCTGCTAAACGGCCGGGTTCGAGGCCGCGGCCGTCGGCGCTTCGGCCGGCCGCTCAGCTTCCTCTGCGTGCTCGGCTTGCTCTGCGTGCTCGGTTTCCTCGGCCCGGCGGACGCCTGTCCGGAAGGCGGCCATCAAGCCCGGGTCGTGGTCGGCTTCCTCGGCCGACACCTGCGCGGGAGGTGCGTCGCGCAGTTCGGGCGCCAGGTGCTCCTGGCGGCGGCGCTTGGGCAGGGACGGGCGGTGGGACTCCGGCGCGACGGTGTCTACGGTGTCACGGTCCGCGGGGGCCGTACGGTCCGTGGCGTCCGTGTCGGTCGGAGGCTGCGTGCCGCGGGGCTGGACGGCGACCGCGACCGCCTCCCGTACCCGCTCCGCCGCGCCCGCCGCGTCGGTCGCGCGGTCGTGGGTGGGTGCGGGCGTCGGGCCGTTCGGGGCCGGGGTGTCGGTGCCCGACGGCTGCCGGCGTGTCTCCGTCGTGTCCTCCGGACCGCCCAGCAGGGCGTGGGGCAGTACGACGACCGCCTGGGTGCCGCCGTAGACGTTGTTCTGCAGGCGTACGGCGATGCCGTGCCGGCGGGCGAGTGCGGAGACCACGTAGAGGCCGATGCGGCCGTCCGTGAGCAGTTCGTCGAGCGTCACCGCGTCAGGCGAGTCGAGCAGGGAGTTCATCCGGTTGCGCTCGGCGGAGTCCATGCCCAGGCCGCGGTCCTCGACCTCGATCGCCAGCCCGGCGGTGACGTGCTCGGCTCGCAGCAGGACCTGGGTGTGGGGCGGGGAGAACACCGTGGCGTTCTCGACCAGTTCGGCCAGCAAGTGGACCACGTCGACGACGGCGTGCCCGCGTACCGTCCCCTCCACCGGGGGGACCATCTTGACCCGCGCGTACTGCTCGATCTCGGCGGCCGCGGAACGCATCACGTCGGCCATGCTGACCGGCTGGGTCCACAGGCGGTGGGAGACGGCCCCGCCGAGCACGGCCAGGTTCTCGGCGTAGCGGCGGATGCGGGTGGACAGGTGGTCCACCCGGAACAGGCCTTTCAGCAGGGCCGGGTCCTCGACCTCGTTCTCCAGGTCGTCCAGCAGCCCGATCTCGCGGTGCACCAGGGACTCGAGCCGGCGGGCCATGTTGGCGAAGACCTCGAAGTGCTTACCGGCGTGCGGCCCTGCCGCCGTTTCCTGCGCGCTCGCCTGCGCGGCGCGCAGGCCGGACGCTGCTCCTTCGAGCCCGTCCAGTACCTCGTCTGCCCCGACCAGCGCCTCCGCCGCCCCGTCCAGCACGTCCGCCACCAGGTCCGGCACCGGGCCGCCCTCGTGGCGCCGCCGCTCCAGCAGTTCCTGGGTGCGCGTCAGTTCCGTGCGCAGCCACGCCAGCTCGGCCTGGCCACGCGCCGCGAAGCCGCTCACTTCGGTGTAACGGCGTTCCATCGTCCGGGCTTTCGCGGCGGCGGAGAGCCCGGCGCCGAGGAGGATCGCGCACACGATCACCAGCGCGCCCGTGAGCAGGCCCCAGAAGGCGGCCCTCTCGACGTGGGCCACGCCCGCGGTGACGAGGAGGGCGGCGGCGACGGCTCCGGTGGCGGCGACCAGCCCGGCGGGCAGCATCGCGAGCAGCACCAGGTGGCGTGCGAACGGCTTGCCGTACCCGGCATCACGCATGTCCGGGACATGCCATGACGGAACGCCGACGACCGCCTCCTCCTGCGGGGCGGGTGCGGGCAGAGTGAAAGATTCCTGCATCACGGTCCCTGATCGCATATCGGCCAGCAGGCCGAAAGTGTGCGAGGCACGTTACATGTAACGGCTCGCCGCGTCACTACTAGTTATCTCGTGGGGTGTGTTTTCCGGACGCGCCGCGGCCCGACGGTCGTCTTCTCCACAACCAGAGCGGCGGTCGACGAGTCCTACTCGCAATGGGGCTGGGAGGCGCACATGGACGAGCGCGGGTCCGTACAACGTGACGACAGCAGGGGCGAGTCCGGCGCTCCCCCACCCGGGCCGCACGCCGGGCTCGCGGCGGCATCGTCACTGCGGGCGCCCCGCTGGGCCGGAGTTCGACTGGCTGCTACGGGTTTCCTGCTGTGCGCCGCCTTTGCCGGCTTCCTGGGCTGGCAGGCCGCCCAGGAAGATCAGAGTTGCGGAATCTCCGGGCGCACGCGCAGAGGACCGACGCGACCGTGGTTCAGATCGCCGGTCGGTCGGAAAAGGGCTGGGCGACCAGGCCGCCCAGGTGTACGCCAGTGTCATCCGCGCTCAGCCGCTCCTTGCCTCCGTCGCCGCGGTGCTCCCCGACCCGGGCCAACCCGACGCCGCAGAAGAACAAGCCCG
Source organism: Streptomyces sp. IBSBF 3136 (assembly GCF_036815105.1). Classification (NCBI taxonomy): domain Bacteria; kingdom Bacillati; phylum Actinomycetota; class Actinomycetes; order Kitasatosporales; family Streptomycetaceae; genus Streptomyces; species Streptomyces sp. IBSBF 3136. Next base: position 30,137 of record NZ_JAJSZC010000069.1, on the reverse strand, counting down.
CCCCGTCGAACTCACCGAGCAAGGCCTCCTCTTAGATACGTGCGCGGCCAGCGGTCTTGCCTAGGGTGGATCCGATTGTTGCCCGTCCGATGTGGGGTGATCGGCACTTGCCTTTCGGAGCGGCTCTGGCCTGCTCACGAAGGCCCGGCCAAATGTGGTGGCCAGGACATCGTGTATGAACTCCGCAGGGATCATAGAGCAGTTGCCGTGGCCCCGGGCGGCCGGCCACACGGCCCACGGCCCGGCCTGAGTACGACGAAGGGCCCAGGGAAGATCCTGGGGCCCCATCGTGCTGGGTTGCGAGCCCAGCGGCGCGGCCGGGTCGGCAGGCAGCAACTGATTCGCTGGACACATCGCCGCGACCGCCTGTCCGACACCTACCGCGCCATCGCCGGCCTCGTCTCCGACCGCACGGCCAACATCTAAAGGCGGCCGTAAGCAAGGCAAACACACCTCACCCGCTATCACACACCAACTCGTAAGACGCTCACAAAATAAGACCGTGCCGCCTTCGGTGCGGCACAGATAGCCTGCGCGAATGGAACGGATCCAGCGGGCCGCCGGCGTGATCGTCGGCTCAGCGGTGGGTGACGCGCTCGGCGGCCCCTTCGAGTTCGGTCCCCAGGGGGCGTTCTCCGCGCGGTTTCCCGTATCCGGTGCCGATGGCGGTGGCGAGATGTGCGGAGGCGGCGGCTGGGACCCCGGCGAGGCGACCGACGACACGCAGATGGCCGTACTGGTCGCGGAGTCGCTGCTGGAGCGGGGCGGACTCGATCTGCCGGACATCTTCGCCCGCTTCCAGCGGTGGGCGGCGTCAGAGCCGAAGGACATCGGCTTGCAGACCGAAGACGTCCTGACCAACGGCATGCCCTGGGACCTTGCCGCAGCGCTCCATTTCCAGGTCAACCGACGAGCAGCGGGAAACGGTTCCTTGATGCGGGCATCGACCTCCGCGGTCCACTTCGCGGCCGTCGGCCAGGAAGCCACCATGGACGCGGCCCGCCGCATCGCCGCCCTCACCCACGGCGACCGCGCCGCCTGGGAAGGCACCGCGATCTTCCACGAACTCATCCGCGCCGCCCTTGAGGACACCGACCCCCTCACCGCGCTCCCGGACGTGCTGGCTCTCGTCCCCCCCAACCACCGCGGCCGCTACGCCACCGTCCTCGCACCCGACTGGCACCCCGATCAGGCGACCGAGTTCAACGGTGCCGTCTGGCCCTGCCTGGGTTCCGCCGTCTGGGCCCTGCGCACCACCACCTGCTTCGAAGACGCGATACGCGCGGCCATCGACCTCGGCGGTGACACGGACACCGTCGCCGCGGTGACCGGAGGTCTGGCGGGGGCGTACTACGGGCTGGATGCCATCCCTGCCCGCTGGACCCAGCCGCTCCATGTCCCACTACCAGGGTTCGACGGACGAGTGCTGCACCTGGCAGATCTGCTCCACCTTGCACACCGCCTCGAAGGGGGCCCTCGACGAGACAGGTGGGGTGGCCCGCGCAAGCGGTGAACTCGTCGTACCGCACGCCGCGGCTGTTCTCTTGAGAATTGCAACGTCGTGCGAGCTGCGGTTCCGCGTGCAACGGGTGCTGGGGCGTGACCATTCCGACGTCCTCGCCCCGTACCCGTCGTGATGTCGGCCGCCCGCGGCAGTGTCAGTTCAGGTAATCGGCGACGAGCGTGGCGAACTCGTCGGGGGTGGCGAGGCGGATGCCGAGGTCCTCGGCTTTGCTGCGCTTGGACCCGGCGTTGTCGCCGGCGACCACCAGGGTGGTCTTCTTGGACACGCTGGATGAGGAGCGACCACCGGCCCGCTCGATGAGCTCGTTCATCTGATTACGGCTGAGCTTTTCCAGCGGCCCGGTCATCGCGCCGGTGACCACGACCGTCATCCCGGCGAGCGGGCCGGCGGCCGGGGCGGCGGTCGCGGCATCGTCGGTGCCCGCGTCCGCGGCCGTCGTCGGCGGGGGAGTGGCGCCGGGCTCGGTCATGTTCACCCCGGCTGCGGCGAGTTTGTCGATCAGCGGGGCGAGCTCGGCGAGTTCGGCGACGATGGACGGTGCCTTCTCGACGCCGATGCCCTCGACCTGCTGCAGTGCTTCGGCATCTGCGGCGCGTACGGCGTCCATCGTGGCGAAGTGCCGCGCGATGCGCCGGGACATGGACCGGCCTGTCCCGCGGACGCCGAGCGCGCACAGCACCCGTGACAGCGGCTGCGTCTTCGCGGCGGCCAGGGCGTTGAGCAGGTTGTCGGTGCTGGTTTCACCCATCCGCTCCAGGGCGAGGAGTTGTGGGCGGGTGAGGGCGAAGAGGTCGGCGAGGTCGGTGACCAGCCCGGCCTCGACGAGTTGCACGACGCGGGTGGCGCCCAAGCCTTCGATGTCGAGCTGGTCGCGCCCTGCCGCGTAGGAGAGGGAAGCCACCAGATGACAGTTGCGGCCCTGCTCGCAGCGCCAGCGTTCCTGACCGGTGTCGATGCCGGAGCCGCATCGCGGGCACACCTCCGGGAACACGATCGGCTGCTCGGCGCCGGTGCGCAGGTGGGCGACCGGGGCTTCGATTCGGGGGATGACGTCACCGGCGCGGTGAACCATGACGTGGTCGCCCAGGCGCAGATCACGGCGGGTGATGTCGGCCGGGTTGTGCAGCGTGGCGTAGGTGATGGTGGAGCCGTCGATCTCGACCGGTTCGAGGACGCCACGCGGGGCGATGATGCCGGTGCGGCCCACGTTCCACTCGACCTCGAGAAGCCGGGTGATCTTCTCGACGGCGGGTAGCTTGTAGGCGATCGCCCACCGTGGGGCGCGCGATCCGGATCCCGCGGCCTGCTGATCGGTGGCTAGATCGGCCTTGATGACGATGCCGTCGATCCCGAACGGCAGCTCGGCACGCAGTGCGGCGATCTCCGTGACGCGGGTGAGCACTTCTTCGGTGGTGGCGGCGGTGACGCCGGGCACCAAGGTGGTGCCGGTCGTGTTCACGCCCAGCTCTGCCGTCAGGGCCATCAGCTCACTGTGCGCGAGAGCGGGGAGGCGTGCGGCCAGGACGTCGTCGGTGTCGGGCAGCGGCAGCAGGCCGTAGCCGAAGAACGTCATCGGCACCGTGTAGGCACGGTCCTTGGCACGCAGGGTGCCTGCCGCTGCGTTGCGCGGATTCGCGAACGGCTGCCCGCCGTGTGCGGTGCGTACCTCGTTGGCGTGCTCGAATTGGGCGGTGGTCATCAGCACTTCGCCGCGAACCTCCACCGTGACCGGCTCGGACAGCTGGTCCGGCAGGCCCTCGAAGGTGCCTATGGCGTGGGAGACGTCCTCCCCGGCCGTCCCGTCGCCACGGGTGATCAGCCGGGCCAGTCGGCCCTGGGTGTAGCGGGCCGCGACGGCCAGCCCGTCGAGCTTCGGCTCGACGCTGAAGCGTTCCGGTTCGTGGCCGATCCGTCGGGACAGCGAGGCCGCCCAGGCGGCGAACTGCTCCGGCGAGAACACGTTGTCCAGGCTCAGCATGGCCACCGTGTGCGGCACATCGCCCTCGACCGCTCCGCCGGCGACCTTCCCGGTCGGCGAGTCGGGCAACACCTGGTCGGGATGACCGGCCTCCCACGCGGCGATGCCCCGTACGAGCCGGTCGTACGCGTCGTCATCCAGGGGCGAGGTGCCGCCCACGTAGTAGGCGGCCGCGGCCTTGACCGCGTCCTCGACCGCCTGCGCATAGGCGGCGGCATCCACGATCTGCGCGATGGGTGTCGTCATGTCCGCCATCTTGCCTGCCACCACTGACAACGCCTCTGTAAGCGACCCCGCTTCGAGGCGGCTGCCTGCCGATGCCGGCCCGTCCGACAACGGGGGCCGGCTGCCCCAGTCCGTTCTCCTTCCGGCGCGCCCTGATGGGTGTCAAGCCCCGACTTCTCGTGACGTGAATCAATGCCGTCTATGGCGCCTGATGAAGTTGTGAACGCAATAGAGCGCGGACAGACCGTCCGCCGTCTCCCTCCCAGCCACCCCTTGGCCCTCAAGGAACCACTGACATGAACCTCATGCGCCATCCAGGATGTGCCTTCCCCCTGACCACGCCCGACTCGGCGCCCGGTCACCCTCCCTAACCCTGCCGCCGCCCCGGGCGCCTGTTCACACAAGGGGCTGTTCGGCGAGCACCGGATGTCCATCTACGAACTTCTCAGCAGCGGCGCCAGTGCCGCACTTGTCCTTGCCTCCACCGTGGCAGGCACCTACGTGCTGCTCGTACTGATCGTGCTGATCAGCCCCAGCAGCCTCAGGGGAAAGGCAGCCAGGGACCTCCTGGCCCTGAGCCCCCTCTCCAAGAAAGACCAGGAGCAGAAGAACAGCGGCGACTGAACCCGATGCGGTGACCGGTCACGACCCGGCGGACCTCAGGCACGGTTCTCGGGATCGCGGCCTCGCCGCGGCAGGGCCGGTCGCCGCCACGGACTGCGTCATGGAGGGGGAGATGGCCACCGTTGGCGAGCCTCCTTTCGCTGAGGCGCGCCCAGGTGACGGTCATTCCCCTGCTACTCACCAGCCGCGGACTGCGCACCTCTTCGTCGGTACCTCACCCGCCGGCGCGAGACGGCGCACCTCTCTTGGACCGGGCGCCACCGGCCCCGCCCCACAGCGAGGCGAGCGCGCCCGTTTCACCGGCGTCCGGCCGCCGGCGCGGGCAGGTCAGCTACCGCTGAGCTGTACCGTCACCCGCCTGGTCGGCTGCCGTCTGTGACAGGGCCGGGGACGCGGTGAACAGCGCACGCACGGCGCCGCTGACCTGGTCGGCGACCACTTCGGGGGTGGAGGTGTCGAGTTTGCCGTCGAGGTGCAGGAAGGCCAGGCCGTGGACCAGGGCCCACACCGTGGTCGAGAGAACTTCCGCGTCCGAGCCGGGGAAAACGGCACGGACGATACCCCGGACGTATTCGGAGATCACGGCGGTCGCGGCGACCCGCTCCTCGCTGCTCGGCTCGCAGGGTTCGGCGAACATCGCCCGGAACAGGGCGGGATGCCTGAGCGCGAACTGCACGTAGACGACGGCGACCGCGGCCAGGTCGTCGGGCGTCGAGGGTGCAGGGTGGGCCGCGGCGAGGGACGCGGCCAGCTCGCGGTAACCCTCCGCGGCGACCGCGGAGACGAGCGCGTCCCGGTCCGCGTAGTGGCGGTAGGGAGCCGTCGCCGACACACCGGCTCGCCGCGCCACCGCCCTGAGCGAAAGTCCTGCGCTGCCGTCCTCCTCGAGCAGTTCCCGCGCGGCGCGCAGGCAGGCGGCTCGCAGATCTCCGTGGTGGTAGGCCGCCGCTTGCGACACAGCTCACACTCCCTCATGTTTGCACCGCTAACATCTACCGCCTAATGTAAACGGTGCATACATCGTAAATGATCGAATTGGAAGAGGGGACCTCGGATGTCCAGCGAGCTCTTTTCGCCGCTGCCCCTGCGCTCCGGGCAGGTGCTGCGCAACCGGATCGCGAAGGCGGCCATGGAGGAGAACATGGCCGGTCAGGGTCAGCTCCCCGACCAGGAGTTGCTGTCGCTGTACCGGACCTGGGCCTCCGGCGGTACTGGGCTGCTGATCACCGGCAATGTCATGGTGCACGCCGAGGCGCTGACCGGCCCTGGGGGAGTGGTGCTCGACGAGCACGCGCCGCTGAAGCCGTTCACGGAGTGGGCCCGGGCCGGCAAGAGCGGTGGTGGGGCGATCTGGATGCAGATCAACCATCCCGGCCGCCAGATCCAGGCCGACATGCCCGGCGTCGTGTGGGGCCCGTCCGACGTCGCCGTCTCGCTGGGCAGGCACAGCAGCCGCTTCGGCCGTCCCGTCGCCATGACCACCGAGCAGATCGAGGCCACCGTGACCCGATATGCGGTCACGGCCCGGCGCGCCGAAGAGGCCGGGTTCGACGGAGTCGAGATCCACGCCGCACACGGCTACCTGCTGTCCCAGTTCCTGTCCCCGCTGGTCAACAAGCGCACCGACGCTTGGGGCGGACCGCTGGAGAACCGGGCCCGGATGCTGCTGGACGTCGTCCGCGCCGTCCGCGCCACCGTTTCGCCGTCCTTCGCGGTCGCGGTGAAGCTGAATTCCGCCGACTTCCAGCGCGGCGGCTTCGACGCCGACGAAGCGCGCCAGGTGATCGAGATGCTCGCGCCGCTCGGCGTCGACCTGGTCGAACTGTCCGGCGGCAGCTACGAAAGCCCCGCGATGTCCGGCCGGCCCGCCGATTCCCGCACCCAGGCACGCGAGGCCTACTTCCTCGATCTGGCCAGTGACCTGGTCAGGACCAGCCCGCTCCCCTTGATGCTCACCGGCGGCATCACGCGCCGTGAGACCGCCGAGAGGGTCCTCGACAGCGGCGTCGCGATCATCGGCATGGGCACCGCCCTGGCCGTCACGCCCGACCTGCCCGACCGTTGGCGCACCGGCCGCGAAGCCGACCACCAACTGCGACCGGTCACCTGGTCCGACAAGGCCCTCGCCTCCGCCGCCGGTATGGCCCAGGTCCGCCACCAGATGCGCCGCATCGCCCGCGACCGCAGGATCACTCCCCACACCCACCCGGCGGTCGCCCTGATCTTCGAACAGCGCCGGCAGCGACGCGCACTGCGCAGCTACCGCGCCTGGCTCTCCAAGACGCGAGACACCGCCGGCAAGTGAACCGGCCCACCGTTCGAGGGTGACCCGGGACCCGCGTCGAGCGTGGCCAGGCAGCGCTCGACGAGGCTGCCGGTGCAGCCGCCGTCGGCCCGGACCGGTTCCAGCCGGTGGTGCACGTCGGAGACCTGCCCGAACAGCACCTGGGCAGCGGTGCGGCCCCCGCTGTCCGCGAAGCGGACTCCGTCTCCGCGGTGGCACACAACTACGACAACCTTCTCAGCGGCGATGGGCCAGGACCGCTATGTCCGCGCCGAAACCGACCACCAGCCGCCCGTCGGGCGCCACCGTCAGTCCCCTGACACGGGAGGGAAAGGCGTACGCACCGATCTGCCGCCCTGAGCCCGCGTCCCACATCCACACGGTTCGGTCGCCGCCGGCGACGACGACAGGGCGACCGTCCAGTGTGCCGGTCGCGCCCACACGCACCTCACTGGTGTGTCCCGTCATTGGCGGTGCCAGCAGTTCGCCCGTGGCCAGGTCCCAGAGATGCACGCCTTCTGCCCCGCGGCCGGTGAGAATGACGCTGCGGCCTTCGAGCGTCTCCAGGGCCAGGGCGCCTCGTTGCCGCGGCTGCACTCCGATCCATCGGCTCGCGGTCAGGTCCCAGACCCGGCCTTCCTCGGTCACACCGACGAAGCGGCCATCGACTGCCGCGAAGAACCCGATGGAGAGGCTGGTGTACTCACTGGTCGACCGTCCGTGCAGTTCTTCCCGGGTGGTCAGGTCCCACATCCGCACCGTCTTGTGCCAGTCACCGCGTGTGAGGAGGGTGGCTCGTCCGTCCACCGTACCCACCGCCAGCAGATCCACGGCAGTGGTATGGGCGGTCAGGGGCTCACCGAGCTGCCCCTGGCCGCCGAGGTCCCAGATCCGCACTCTCGCGTCCGAGCCGCCGGTGACGATGACGCAACTGCCGTCCACGACGGCCGTGGTGACCCCTGTGACGGAGCCGGCATGACCGGTCAGCCGGCTACCCGTCTCCCTTTCACCGTCGAGGTCCCAGATCCGGACCGATCTGTCGTCGCCACCGGTGACCGCGAGGTGACGCCTGTTCACCACTGCAGTCGCCGCTCCCCGCACAGCCGCCTCGTGGCCCGTCAGCGACGTCCGCAGCTGCCGGAGGGTGGACAGATCCCACACCTCGACCGGCCCATGGGCGTATGCGACGAGGGCGGCGGGGCGCTCGTCGAGCACCCTCACGGCCGCCGTCTCCACGAACATGGCGGCAACGGGCTCACCGACCTGCTCGCGCGTGGCCAGGTTCCAGACGTGCACCTCATAGGCATTGGCACTGACGGCCATCGGGCACTCGGACGCCGGATCCGTCACCAGAAAGTGCGCCGTGGCGTTGAGGTCCAGAGTGGCGCAGCGCCTTGCCTCCCCGTCGCCGTCACCGCCGCCTTCCACCGTACGGTCGCACGCCTGGTCCGCGAACACGGGAGACTCGCCGGGACGGTCGCCCGGGGCGCCGAACTCCCGTCCCGTGATCAGGTCCCACACCCGGACGGTTTCCTCCCCCGTGATCAGGTCCGTCGCCCCAAGTTCTCTGGAGTGGCTGGTGACAGCGACGGGACGGCCGTCCAGCACCGCCGTCGCCAGAGCGGACACGAAGCCGGTGTGCACGGTCAACGGCTCACTGTGCCGCGAGAGGGTGGCCAGATCCCACACTCTCACCACGTCGTCGACGCAGGCGCCGACCACGACCGGCCGACCCTCGACCAGTCCCGCGGCCAGCGATTTCACCCAGGAGTCATCGCCGACGGAGCACGCGCCGACCAGTTCTCCCCGCGCCAAGTCCCATACCCGAACGGTTCGGTCGAAGCCGCCGGTGACGGCGACGGGACGACCGTCCAGTACGGCCGTCGTCAGCGCATGCACGGCGCCGGTGTGAGCGGACACGGCCTTGCCGATTCGGCTGCCCGTGGCCAGATCCCACGCGTGCAACGTGCCGTCCTCGCAACCGGCGACAGCGAGACCACGGCCCTCCACGGCCACGGTCGCCAACACGCCCACCTTGGCCGGCACCGGCAACGCGTACCGCAGCCGGGAGTCCAAGTCGCCGCCGGTGGCCCACTGCACGACCCAGGGGTCATCAATCTCCTGGCGGACCGCGACCTGAGCGATGCTTCTCGCCAACTCTCGGTTCCCGTACCGGGCGGCGTCCAGCGCCAGTACCTGCCGCCGCACCCCCGCACCGGCGTCACGGTGCACATGCCCCGACGCCCGGTACACCGCAGCGGCCAGCATCTCCTCCTGCCCGGCAGCGCCGTCCAGGCCCGCGAGGATCAGCTCCGGGTCCCCGTGCACCAGCCATCCAGGATCGGTCAACCGGCTTTCTGTCAGCGCGACTTCAGGGTCCGGACCGCTGCTTCGGAGTTCACCAGACATGATCGGAATGGTAATCATGCCACTCTTGTCAGCCGCGGACTCGGTTCGGGCCAGGGGGCGGTTGTCGACCGGATGACGAGCTGAGTGAAAGGGCTGCCGGACACCAGGCCGCCTCCTGGTTGTCAGTGCCGCCTGCGAGACTGGTTCCATGATTCCGAAGCTGCCCTTGGACAGCCCTCGTTGGCGTGGTCTCGACGGTGTGAAGGTCGAGGAGGTGCGGGTACTGCTGGAGCAGCTGGCCTCCGCGGCCGCCACCGGGGGCGGCGACGCGTGGCGGCGGACCTGGACGGACCTGTCCGGCGGCCTGATGGATGACGGAGTCGTCGCCGAGGGGGCCTATGCGGCCCTGCCGCATCTCGTCGAGGCGGCAGCGCTCCTGCCTCCGGAACAGACCGTGGACTTCTGGGTGGACCTCGGATTCGTGGTGACCGCCGATTACCGGCCCCCCGTCCCGGCCGATCTCGAGGCGGGCTTCGGCGCCGCGCTGCGGCTGGCCGAGCGGGCGGCCACCCGAAGCCTCCTCGCCGCTGGTACTCCCGGCCAGGTCTGTGCCCAACTCGCCCTCTCCTGCGTGGCCTTGGCCGGTCACCACATGGCCGAGATGTTGTGGCAGTTTCCGGATCACCGGGAAAGCGGCCTCCTGTTGTCGTGTCCCGCTTGCGGAAGCGACACGGAGATGCCCGACCTCTTCGTGGACCCGGCGCGTCCGCTCATCGAGGTTCCACTACTGCCCGACCCCGTCCATGTCCGGCAGGAAGGGCATCCCTGGGGCGAGGTCGCGGCGGCATTGCGGGAAGAGGCGCTGGGAGAGGGCTGGGAACCCTTCCTGCGGGTGGCGCGCGACGTCGCGGTGAGGGGAGTGTCCGCCGAAACACCGGGACAGGCAGTCCTGTGCTTGGTCGCCGGGATGGTCGCGGTCAGGGGTACCCCGCAGGGGGCCGCAGGGGAACTGGCCCGCCGACTGATGTCGCTCACCGGGCACTTCCGCTGCTGGGACTGCGAGCGGACGTGGACGATCGCGGACGGCCTGGCGGAGCCCCCGGAGGGTGCGCTCTCCCAGCACCGTCCGGATCGGCCGTGGACGGACTCCCGCGGGTCGGCTGCCGGAGCGGAATCCGCGGCGGCCGGGCGGACCGGCCGAGCGGCGACCCGGTTCCGGCAGGAAGAGAACGCGGTGGTCGCGGCCGACGGCACACCCTGGGGCCGTATGTCGGTGTTCTCCGATTCCGTGCCCGGTTCGTCCGGGGGCGTCGACGCCCTGGCGGTGGTGTCCCGCCCCGGTCGGCCGACCCTGGTGGCCGGCGGTGGGGACAAGGGCGCGGTGTGCCTGTGGGACGTGACCGACGGCCGACTCGTCCACGACCCGCTGCCAGGACATCCTGACGCCGTCCGCTCGATGACGACCCTGCCCCTGCCCGACGGCCGCGTCCTTGTGGCGAGCGGAGGCGACAGCGGGACGATCGCCGTGTGGAACCCCCTCACCGGGCAGCCGGTTCGCGAACCTGCCGGCGACTGGCCCGGCGGGGTGACCGCGATGTGCGCCGCTGTCGTCCCCGACGGCCGCACCCTGCTCGTCACCGCCCCCCCCCGAGGCGCCGTGCGGATGTGGGAGCCGGACAGCGGTGAGTGCGTCGGGCGCCTCAACCCCTACGGCAGTCCGATCCGGTCGGTCACCGCCGTCCTGATCTCCGCCGACCACGCGCTGATCGCGGCCTCGGACACCGCGGGCCGCGTTCACGTGTGGGATCCAGCCGTCGACGACCCCTGGGACCGCGGCGCGGCCGTACAACTGAGCGCACGCGCGCTCGCCGATGCCGACCACCGGGTGGCGACCGTGGAGGCTGTCCCGACACCCGACCGAACCATGCTGGCCACGGCGGACGACCTCGGCGTCGTCATGCTGTGGGATCTGGCCACCGGTGCCCCGGTCGGCGATGGTCTGCCCAGTTCCACAGGCACCGCCGGCCCGCCGCTCATCACCGCCGCCACCCCGCACGGCGGCCGCACGGTCCTGGTCGCCGGCGCCCGTCACGGTCACCGACTGCGGGTGTGGGAACCGGAGACCGGCGCGGTACAGCACATCGCCCTGGACGTGTCACTCACCTGCCTGGCCACCGCGGGCGCGGACCTGATCGTCGGACATGACCGCGGAGTCCTCAGCCTCCCGCTCACCAGACAGTGAGCGCATTCGGCCACAGCCCCGCAGGGTGAAGCACCCGCCGAGGACCACCGCGCCGCATCCGGCCGTCCGGCACCGACGAACGCCCCTGAGGAATCCAGCCGTGCTCAGATCGCCGGCACGGTGCGCTGGCGGGTACAGGCCCCGGACGCGGGGTACTTCAGGGTGGCTGTCGCCGACGGCGTCGTGTACCAGCCCAGCAGCCGTGACCTGTTGGCGTTGGACAGATGTTCACGTCCCCCGCGGTGGCCGACGGCCGGGTCTACGTCTGTCACCCCCAGCCGCCGTGCAGTGCCGCCCGCAGCGCCTCGATGGCGTGGTCGGCAGCCCCTTCAGTTGGTCGAGGCTCGCCCTCACGGGTGAGGCTTGGTGCTCGGCGCGCTGGGCAGGGTCGGTGGTGTAGGCGTCCCAGAACCACTTCATGCCGTCGCGGGCGAGGTAGTAGCCCTCGGCCTGACGAGCCCGAGCCAGGCACAGCGCCAGAACTTCGGCGGAGTCTCGCCAGGAAACTCCCCGTGCAGCCCGTAGCGTGTCCGGGATGGTGGCCCCCGGGTCGGTGCCGGGACCCCAGCGGCTATCCTTGCTCACCGGCCGGGGCCGATCGCCGTAGCCAGGGAGCCCGGGCCCGGCCCCGATGCCGCACATCGCGAGGCGATCTTGGAATGGATGCCTCCGCCCCGTTGCTGCATCCCTGTGGGTCACCCTCTTCCCAGGGCGCTGCGGGTCATGACGACCGGCGCGACGGGGCGGGGAAACCGCGGACGATTTCGTCCCGCACCGCCCCGCTCCTGGTCCCCGGCCCGTCGTCTTCGAAAGGTTCTCCTGCACCATGCCCTTGGCTCTGCTGGCCCTGGCTGTCGTCGCGTTCGGCATCGGCACCACCGAGTTCGCCACCATGGGGCTGCTGCCCCAGATCGCCGACGGAATCGGTGTGTCCGTGCCGCACGCGGGCAACGTCGTGTCGGCGTACGCGCTCGGTGTCGTCGTCGGCGCCCCGCTGCTGACGGGCATATGCGCGCGTGTGCCGCACAAGCGGCTGCTGCTGCTCCTGACCGGTCTGTTCGTGATCGGCAACACGGCGTCTGCCCTCGCCCCGGACTTCGGCACGCTTTTCGCCGCCCGTTTCCTGGCCGGTCTGCCGCACGGCGCGCTGTTCGGCGTCGGCGCCGTCGTCGCCTCGCGGCTGGTCGCCGCGGACAGGGCGGCACGCGCCGTCTCGAAGATGTTCCTCGGACTCACCATCGCCAACATCGTCGGGGTTCCGGCCGCCACGGCCCTCGGCCAGCATCTGGGCTGGCGCTCCGCCTACGGCGCGGTCGCCGTCATCGGCCTCGTCGCGCTGGCCGCGCTGGCCGCCTTCGTCCCGCACCAGCCGCGCGGGGAGCAGTCCGGCATCCGGCACGAGCTGCGGGCCATGGGCAACAAGCAGGTCGTCATCGGTCTGGCCACGGCCGTCGTGGGCTTCGGCGGATTCTTCGCCGTGTACAGCTATCTCGTCCCGATGCTCACGCACCTCACCGGAATCTCCGACGCGTCGACGACCTGGGTGCTCGCCCTGTACGGCGTCGGCATGACGCTGGGCACCCTGATCGCCGGACCGCTCACCGACCGCGCACTGCGCCCGACGATGTACTGGGGGCTCATCCTGCTGGCCGCGGCCCTGGTGACGTTCTACTTCGCGGTGCACAGCACCGTTCCCGCCCTCGTGACGATCACCTTCATCGGCGCGATGGGCTCCCTCATCACCACACCTGTTCAGATGCTGCTCATGGCCAAGGCCGAGAAAGCCCCCACGATGGCGGCGGCCTCCAACCACTCCGCCTTCAACCTGGCCAACGCGGGTGGTGCCTGGCTCGGCGGCCTGGTCATCTCGGCGGGCTGGGGCTGGGCCGCGCCCAACCTCGTTGGCGCGGCGCTCGCCGTGGCCGGTCTGGGCCTCGCCTTCACGGGCGGTGTCATGGACCGGGGCCGGCCGCGCTCCGAAGTGGTCACGCAGGCATCGCCGGCGGCGGAGCGGGAGACACCGGTCCCCACCGCGGACTGACCGGGAGAACGGTATCCGGCATGCTCCGGCGGGGCGTCGCGTCGGGGGCAGGAGAACTCATCCCCGGTGGTTTGCGCAGCACGCGGTGCTTCCTGCGGCGTTCCTCGAACCGGCGGACGCGCAGCATCGTCTCCAGCAGGGCCGGGCTATGCGCGGCCTGATGCCTCGGCCGGGTGGTGGGCCGTAGTGTGCGGGGGTACGAGGGGTGGTCATACGGGCTGCTCCGTCCTCGCCGTCGAGGTGGCGTGCGAAGCGGCGTCCTCCAGGGCCGAGACGTCGCCCTCGGGCAGCCCGAGTTCCCGAGCCCGCAGCAGGCGGCGCATGACCTTGCCGCTGCGGGTGTGCGGCAGGTGCTGGTCGAAGGCGATCTCGCGGGGTGCCAAGACCGGCCCCAGCCGACGCCTGGCGAAGGCCAGTAGGTCCCGCCGGGTCGCGTTGCTCGGGTCGAAGCCCGGCAGCAGGGTGACGAAAGCCTTGACGATGTTCCCCGCCACGGGATCGGGGCGGCCGATGACTCCGGACTCGGCGACCGCCGGATGCTCCATCAGAGCACTCTCGACCTCGAACGGCCCGATGAGCTGTCCGGCCGTCTTGATGACGTCGTCGGCTCGTCCGACGAACCAGTACCAGCCGTCGGCGTCGCGTCGTACCAGGTCACCGGTGAGGTACCAGCCGTCGGCGAAGGCCGCCGCGCTGCGTGGCTCGTCGTGCAGATAGCCGCGGAACAGGGACGGCCAGCCGGGCCGCAGCGCCAGTTCACCCTCCACCCCGGGCTCCGTCACCACGGTGACGTGCCCGCCCGCGACCTCGGCCCGGCCGTCCTCCCCGCGCCGCAGCACCGCCGCCTCCACCCCGGGCAGCGGGCGCCCCATCGAGCCGGGGCGGATGTCGCAGGCGGCGAAGTTGGCGATCATGATCGAGCCGGTCTCGGTCTGCCACCAGTTGTCGTGCACCGGCAACCCGAGCACGTCACGTCCCCACACCACGGCCTCCGGGCTGAGCGGCTCGCCCACCGACGCGATGAACCGGAGCGCACTCAGGTCGAACGAGCGGGCCGGGTCGCGGGGCCCCGTCCTCGGTGTCGTCCGCATCAGCATGCGCAGGGCCGTCGGCGCCGTGTACCAGACGCTCACGCGCTGCTCGGCGAGGATCCGGTACCAGCGGCGCGCGTCGCAGTCGCCCTCGTCCACCACCACCGTCACGCCGTGCATGAGAGGGGCGACGATCCCGTAGGACGTGCCCGTCACCCAGCCCGGATCCGCGGTGCACCAGAACACGTCGTTCTGGTGGAGGTCGAGGGCGTACTGCGCGCTCACGTAGTGGGCGACGGCTGCCTCGTGCACGTGCACCGCGCCCTTGGGGACGCCCGTCGTGCCACTCGTGAAGTGCAACAGGGCGATGTCGTGCGGTGAGGTCGGCGGGATCGTGAAGGTGTCGGCCGCGTCGGCCATGAGAGCGGCGAGGGAAGCGGTGCCGGGCAGTTCGTCCGCCCCGTCACCGATGATCAGCACGTGGCGCAGGGCGGCGAGTGCGCCACGTCGCCCGGCGACCTTCTTCCGGTACAGGTCCGCCGTGGTGACCAGCACCTGCGCGTCCCCCAGCGTCATCCTCTGGAACACCGGATCCGGCCCGAAGGCGGAGAACAGCGGGCACAGGACACTGGTGTTCTTCAGCGTGCCGAGGACCACGGTGTACAACTCGGAGCAGCGCCCCAGCAGCGTCACCACCCGGTCGCCGTGTCCGATCCCGAGGCCGCGGAGCACGTTGGCGAACCGTGCCGTCGAACGGGCCAGCTCCCCGTAGGTCACCGAGGTGACGGAGTCGTCCCGGCCGACACAACGCAGCGCGACCGCTGTGGCCCGGTCCGATGCCGCGTGCCGGTCCACGGCCTCGTGCGCGATGTTCAGTCCCCGCCCACCGGGCAGCCCCTGCCGCGTGCCGCGTGCCGCCTGCCACGAGAAGCTCGCGCACTCCTTGTCGTAGTCGCGCAGATGGGGGGCGGTGAGCGGCACGGGGTCCTTGCGGATGGTCGCCCAGGGCATGCCGGTCCCTCCTCACAGTCGGGGCAGCCGACGTCCACGGAATGCGGTCACCGCGGTCTCGGCCGATGGGCGGAAAGGCGCTCGCGGGCTTCGGCGTAGGTGTCCGTGTCGATCTCTCCCGAGGCGTAGCGCCGGTCGAGGATCTCCTCCGGGGTCTCGCGGGGCTCGCTCTCCGCCCAGCCTCGGCCGGGACCTGACGTGCCGCCGGACGCGCCGTGCGTCAGGCGGATCACGGCCCACACGGCGAGGACGATCACTGCGATCCACAGCAGAGGCATGAATGCCATCCAGGCCCAGCCGCCGTTCCAGTACATCAGGGCCCACCTCCGGCTACGAGGCTCGAACAGCGCCCCTTCGTTCATGGTGGGCTCCCGCCGGGCGAAGGCACCTTGGGCCCTTCGGCCCCGCTCGTGGGCCACTCGGCACCCGCTGGGGCTCAGCGGCCGCGCAGCGCGGCGAGCTTGGTGCCGAGGTCCGCCGGGGGACTCGTGCGTCGACGAAGGGCACGCGATGCTCCCTTCTGGAAGCACCCCCGGTGGTCCATGGCGACGACGAGGCGGCGGGGCGCCTACCGGAATCCGAGGCGCGGATCGGTGCCGACCAGCGCAGCGCTGGCGTTCCACAGCTGGGCGGTGACGGCCGGGTCGGCCATGTGGGAGGGGACGGGCTCGCGCCGCGGTGCGCCCCGCAGGCCGAAGACCCTCGGTCCCCACAGCTGCCCGCCGCGCACCTCGGGGTCGAGGACGGCGCGGACGACGGGCCATGCTCCGGCGTCCTTGCCCTGCACCAGGAGCGCGGAGGGCAAGGCGCGCAGCCGCTCGCCGGTGGTCGTCACCGATACCGGCGGGCGGGACGGGGTGAGGGAGTCCAGTGCGCCGCCGGGGTGGGCCACCACACTGAGCACCGTGCTGCGCATGGCCCGCAGGCGGCGGTCGAGTTCGAAGCCGAAGCACATCTGCGCGAGCTTCGATCGGCCGTAGGTGCGCTTGGGCCGGTAGTCCCGGGTCGACTGCAGATCGTCCAGGTCCAGTCGCTCGGACCGTGCCGCGAAGCTTCCCACCGTCACGACGCGGGCCGCCGGCGCCGCGGAGAGCAGGGGGGCCAGCCACTGGGTCAGCGCGAAGTGGCCGAGGTGGTTGGTGCCGAACATCAGCTCGTGGCCGTCCCCGGTCTCCTGGCGCGGTGGGTCGTCGAGCGCGACCCCCGCGTTGTGGACCACCGCGTCGAGACGGTCGAGGTCCAGCTTGTCCGCGGCGGTCTTCAAGGACGACAGGTCGGCGAGGTCCAGCCGGAGGTGCCGCACACGCGCGCCGGGCACGTGCGAGCGGATCGAGACCATGGCGGCGTCGGCCTTCACGCGGTCCCGGCTGCCGAGGACGACGACGGCGCCGGCGGCGGCGAGCTGCTCCGCGGCGAAGTAGCCGATCCCGGCGTTGCCCCCGGTGACGAGGACGGTCCTGCCCTCGGCGGACGGCAGCCGGTGAACGTCCCACGGTCGGCTCTGGGATGCGAAAGACACGATGACAGGCTCCTTGCGCTCTGGGGCGGCGTGCTCACGGGAGAGCACCGACCCGCCCAAGATCGCAATCCGGACCGACACACCGCCGACAGATCACCCTCCGTGCCGACAGATACCCGACACCAGTCGGGCTGGGGCACTCGGTCAGGCTGCACGACTGCGTCACCGACAGGCCGTTGGGCCGATGGTCCCCGCCCGCTTGCCCGTGTGGCTCTGGTCGTGGGCCGCCGTGGTCCGAAACGCTGTGTTTGGTGACTGTACGGAGAGCAAAGCTCCATATGTCGAACGTTGTGAGGGAGTCGGGCATGTGTGCCGAAGTCGCTGTGGACCCGTCCCCGCCGTCCGCGTCCGACGGGCTCGTCATAGGCAAGGACGGCATGGCCGTGCTCGCGTGGACGTGCTGATCCGGCGCGGCTTCACCGTGGTCGGGCCCACCGCGAGGGAGGGCGCCATCGTGCCGGCGGAGCTGCGGTCGGCCGACGAGTTCAGGTTGAACAGCGCGGCGCCGCACCCCACGTGCAGGCCGCGGTTGTCGGGGTCGGTTCGCGGCAGTGCCCGCTCAAGGTCCGCGTACAGCCGCAGGACACCGACGTCCGGCAGGTAGCGGAAGGCCCAGGGCTGGGCGTTGTGCAGCGACGGCGCCGCCGCCGCGTCCGCCACGAGCCCGGTGACGGTGTTCACGTCGAGAGTCTGTGCGGTCACGGCGGCCTCCCTTCGTGCCGGTTCGCCGGTTCACTCGCGGGTCGGTACGGCGATGACAGGGCAGCGGGCGTGGTGCAGCACGCCCTGGCTGACCGAGCCCAGCAGCATGCCGGCGAAGCCCCCGTGGCCCCGGGTCCCCACCACCAGGCCCAGCGCGTGCGCCGAGGCGTCGGTGAGCACCTGGACGGGGTGCCCGACGAGCACCTCATGGTGCAGGTCCACCTCGGGACTCCGGGCCCGGCGTCCCGCCACGATCTCGGAGAGGAGCCGGCGGCACTCCTCCTGCGGCTGGTGCTCGTCGAAGATCCTCAGCGGTCCCGGCTCCCAGACGAGCAGGGCCCGCAGCCGGGCGCCGCGCAGGGCCGCCTCCTCGAACGCCACGTCGACCGCGGCACCGGAGCGTTCGCTGCCGTCGACGCCGACGACGAAGTACGCCGGCTCCTCGGTGACGTGTTCCGGCTCGGGGACGACCACCAGGGGACAGTGCGTACGGGCCATGACCGGCAGGGCGACCGCCGTCGAACCGAACGCCTCCTGCTTCCGGCTCAGGTGCCGGGATCCGAGCACGACGGCGGTGGCGTCCCGGCTCTGCTCGCCGAGCACCCACACGGGGTCGCCCTCGGCGAGGAGCGCGTCGACCCGGAGCAGCGGGTGCCGGGCCGTGACGAAGTCCACTGCCTGCTGAAGTGCCTGACTGCCGGCCTTGTGCAGGGCCTCGTTCCATTCCTCCCAGGACGGCGGTACTTCCTGACTCCGGTAGCCCCGGGTGGGCACACCCTCCACGTGGACGGCGCGCAACGGCAGCCGTCTGCGGTCGGCCTCGTCGGCCGCCCAGGCCAGTGCCATCCGGTGCACGGGGTCGGGATCGACACCCACCACGATCGGTCGGCGGTCACCGGGCCCGGACATGCCCGTCTCCGCTCACCAGGTGCCGTACGTACGCATCGGGGCCCGGGAAGTAGACGGTCACCCGTCCGTCCTCCGCCCCCCGCACGTCGTAGGGCGGGCTGCCGTCCTGGTGGTGGAGGCCCACGACCTCGCCGTCCCGTGCGACGACCCCGGCCGTGGTCCCACGCACCACGATCTCGTCGCCCACGCGGGCGCGCATGGAGGTGCCGGTCACCTCCGGGCCGACCCACGCGTTCTTCGCCGGTGCGGACATCGCCCTCGCCTCCTCGCTGCGGTGGCGCGGAAGTACGGCGCCGCCACTTCCATGGAAGGCCCTGGCAGCGTTGCCCTGCCAGGGGCCAATGGTCCCCACGGAAGGCCCGTCACGAGCCGGGCCACCGCCGCCGACGCCCAGACGGCTCGTCAGCTCCACGATCCCGTCGTGCACGGTCATCCGATCACCGGGCGATGTGGTCTCCGGCATGGGGGAAATCGTGCAGGCCGGGGCCCTGCTGGTCGAGGTGGGAGGCGAGGACGGCCGCCTGGACCCGGCGCTGCACCCCGAGCTTCGCCAGCAGCCGTGAGATGTGGTTCTTCACGGTCTTCTCCGAGAGGTACAGCCGCTTGCCGATCTCGCGATTGGTCAGGCCGTCACCGATCAGCGTCAGGATGTCCCGTTCCCGCGGAGACAGACCGGCCAGTTCGGCCGGCATGGACGGGGGCCGGGCCGGGTCCGCGCGCAGGGAACGCATGAGCCGGGCGGTCGTCGCCGGATCCAGCATCGACTGCCCGGAGGCCACGGTGCGCACCGCGGACACCAGGTCCGAACCCTTGATCTGCTTCAGTACGTATCCGGACGCGCCGGCCATGATGGCGTCGAGCAGGGCTTCCTCGTCGTCGAACGAGGTCAGCATCAAGCACGCCAGCTCCGGCATGCGGTCGCGCAGCTCCCGACAGACCGAGATGCCGTCGCCGTCGGGCAGCCGGACGTCGAGGACGGCCACGTGGGGGCGCAGGGCGGGGCCCCGGACCAGCGCGTGTGCGGCGGTGTCCGCGTCGCCGACCACCCGGATGTCCGGTTCGGCGTCGAGGAGGTCGGCGAGGCCACGTCGTACGACCTCGTGATCGTCGAGCAGGAAGACCCGGATCGGGTCCCGCTCGCTGTAGGTGCGCATCCCGGTCATCGTGGCTCCACGCTTCCTGGACGAGGGCGGACCGCCCACTGCTCCAGGTGTCGATTGTCACCTGTCGCCGTCGGGCGCACCAGGGCCGACCGGCCCCGTCCGTCACCGTGCGGACGACCTCGCCTCCGGTCACCGCACAGCGGTGCCGCGCGCGAGGTCGAACTGCACGTCCACCACCCCTTCGACGGCTCTGATCAGGCGGGCCGCGACGGGTACGAGGGCGGTGTCGGCGAGTCGGCCGGTGAGCGTCACGACCCCGTCCCGCACTTCGACGTGGACGGCCGACGACGTCGGTGGGAAGAGGTGCGAGGCGATCTCCCGCCGCACCTCCTCGGCGATGTCCTCGTCATCGCGCAGGAAGACCTTGAGGAGATCGGCCCGGCTGACGAGACCGGCCAGCAGCCCCGCGTCGTCCACCACGGGCAGCCTCTTGACCCCCTCGTGGGCCATGATGCGCGCGGCCTCGGCGAGGGCGGCGCCGCCCCGGACCGTCACGGCGGGGGACGTCATGAGGTCGTCGGCCGTGAGAGCGGCGGCCTTCGCCACGTCGACGGGCTGGCGCAGCTGGAGGTAGCTCGCGTCGGGATCGTCGCGCAGCTCCTCCTTGGGCAGCAGGTCGGCCTCCGACACCACGCCGACCACCCGGCCCTCGCCCTCGATCACGGGCAGGGCGCTGACCTGCCAGTCCTGCATCAGCTGCACGATCTCCTTGAACGGGGCACGGCGGCCGACGGCGGCGACCGTCTGGGTCATCACGTCGCTGACGATGTGGGGGGTGCCGTACATGGCGACTCCGTGAAGGCTCCGATGAGGTGTCCGGCTTCTTCCAGGGTGCGCCGGGAGCAGCGGCGGTGCCAGGGCCATCCGGTCCTCCGACGCCCCGAGCGGCTTCCCGGCCGCGCAGGGTCGGTCGGGCCCCCGATGGGGCCGTCTGGCCTCTGATTCCCGCCGCACCACGACGCCACGCTGGTGTCGGAACCCTTGTCGTGGGAGGTGGAGCCATGTCCCGCACCGTCACCGTAGGCGTCGACGACTCGCCCGAAAGCCGGGCCGCGGCCGAGTGGGCGGCGCGGGAAGCGCTGCTGCGCGGACTGCCCCTCAAGATCATGTACGTCTCTGAGCCGACTCCCAGGTTCGTGGCACGGACACCACTGCTGGATCCCGACACCTACCGGCGTTGGACGGAGCAGGTGACGAGTGGGTGCGCGGACGGCATCCGGCTTCGCCACCCCGGCATCGAGGTGTTCACCGAGCAGCTGACCGGGACGCCGACCGACCTGCTGTGCGAGGCGGCGGGCTCCGCCGATGTGCTGGTCCTGGGCTCGCGGGCGCTCGGTGGGCTGGAGGGGTTCATGGTGGGCTCGGTGAGTCTGGGCGTGGTCGCCCGTGCCGAGCGGCCGGTGGTGCTGGTACGGGCGGGGGAGCAGGCCGCCGACGAGCACGGGATGGATCCGGCGGGTGTGCCGTCCGCCGCGACACCCTTCCGGCCCGTGGTCCTGGGGCTCGACATCGACCAGGCGGACGACACCTTGGTGGAGTTCGCCTTCGACGCCGCCGCGCGGCGTAAAGCCTCCCTGCGGGTCGTCCACGCCTGGCCCGAACCGCCGACCTCCTCCTACCGTTTCGCCGGCGACGCCGAACTCTACGACTCGCTGGAGCGTGGACAGGCCGCGCTCCTGGGCAAGGTGCTGCGCCCCTGGCGGCAGAAGTTCCCGGACGTCGAGGTCATGGAGGCGAGCCGGTGCGGTAGTGCCGCGCAGGTTCTCGTCGACGACTCGCGTGACGCCTCCCTGGTGGTCGTAGGCCGGCGCATCCGTACCAGGTCGTTCGGTGCCCGCATCGGTCATGTCGCCCACTCCGCCCTGCACCACATCGCCGCTCCGGTCGCGGTGGTGGCGCACAGCTGACCTCCTCTGCGACGAGTGCGGCAATGCCGCCGAAGATCACCACGACCAGCCGGACCGTCAGACGATCCGGGGGAAGGCTCGCCGGAGCAGGGTCTCAGCGTGTCGTCGCGGGGCGGCCCGACTCCGTCAGGCGTACACCCGCGATCAGTTCAGGGCGGATGCGCACCGCCTGGTCCATGCCTTCGGGGGCGGACCAAGGCTGCAACAACTCCCCGATACGCTCCACCTCGGCCGGGTCGGTGACCAGGCGGGCGTAACCGGTGACGACGACGCTCCAGCCGAGGTGGGTGTCCGGGTCGATGGCGTCGGCCTCGTAGGCGACGACCACCCCTGTGTCGCCGGCCTCCTCGGCGTGAGACGTCAGGGCCGCGCCGTCGTGCGTACGCAGGACGATGTCCCCACGGTCCAGGGCGTGGTTGACCGGGTGGACCGTGGGCAGGGCCTGCCGGGTGAAGACGATCCTTCCCAGCGACACGCTGCCCAGCAACCGCAGCGCCTCGGCAGAATCCAGGTCGGTACGCCGGCTCGTGGGGGACTGGTTGCGGGTCATGGTCTGCTTCTTCCGCGGGTGATCGACCCCGGCGGCACCGGAAGGCCGAGCCGCGTCATCCCGGCCGGATTCGCACCCTTGCCCCCGAGCAGGTCGGCCGGGGCGCGGCCGCTGTCCCCGAAGTCGTACACATAGCGGACCATGACGCCACTCCTCGGCTCCGCGGTGGTCGGTGCCTTCCCAGCCTGAGCCTGCGGCGGTACACCCGGGAGGTGCCCTCGGTCCCTCGGCGTAGGCCGATCGGCCCACGAAGGCGAAGGAGGTGCAGGCTCCGACGAACGAGGCCCCGGCCGGGACGTCGGCCGCCCTGCCGCCTCCTGAAGCGGGGGCTAATGTGTCACATGTCCCCGAAGTCCACCCTTCGCCGGGCGAGGGGACCTGGAGGCCCGTGGTGGCAGGCTCCGAGAAGCCCCGCGTACGGATGCCGCAGCTCAAGCTCGACGAGTTGCTGGAGGAGCTGCAGGCCCGGATCGACACGGCCCGGGGCACCCGCGACCGCGTGCACAGCCTGCTGGAGGCGGTGCTGTCCGTCGGCCGCGAACTGGACCTCGAGCAGGTACTGCACTCCGTCGTCGAGGCGGCCGCTGCGCTGGTCGATGCCGAATACGCGGCCCTGGGCGTGATCGGACCCGATGGCAGCACCCTGTCGGCCTTCCACATGATCGGTGTGACCGAGCGGCAGATCGCCGAGATCGGCCACTATCCGGAAGGCCACGGCATCCTCGGCGAAGTGATCCGGCACCCGCGGCCGCTCCGGCTGGAGAAGATCTCCCAGCACCCGGCCTCCTACGGCTTCCCACCTCACCATCCGCCGATGAACAGCTTCCTGGGCGTACCCATCCGGATACGCGACCAGGTCTTCGGCAACCTGTACCTCACCGAGAAGCGCGGCGGAGTGGAATTCGACGAGGAGGACGAAGCGGTGTTGTCGACCCTGGCCGTGGCGGCCGGCGTGGCCATCGAGAACGCCCACCTGTACGAGGACGTCAGGCTGCGCGAGCGCCGGCTGCTGGCGAACGAGCGCCTGCTCCTGGCCAACGCCGAGATCACCCACAGCCTGATGTCCGGCAGCGCACGTCCCGAGGCTCTCAGACTGATCGCTGAACGAGCCCACGAACTCATGCACTCGGCGCTGGCGGCCGTGGCCATGCCCTTGGCGGACGGGGAGTCGCTCACGGTGGAGATAGCGGTCGGCATGGACGCCGAAGACCACAGGGGCCTGGTGCTGCCCCTGTCGGGGACCTTGATGGGCCTGGCCTTCTCCGCGGCCGCCCCGATCGCCAGTGCCGACGTGCAGGATGATGAGCGGATCTCGCCGGAGCCGCCGCGCTTCCAGGGACTCGGGCCGGCCCTTGCCCTACCCATCGGCACCGGCCAAGGGGGTATCCGGGGCGTGGTGCTGGTCGCCCGCGAGGCCGGGCGGCCGGTGTTCTCCGACAGGGAGACCAGGATGTTGCTGGGCTTCGCGGCCCAGGCAGCGATCGCGATGGAACTGGCCGAACGACGCAAGGACGCCGAGCAGATCGCCGTGCTGCAGGAGCGGGACCGGATCGCCCGGGACCTGCACGATCTGGCCATTCAGCGGATCTTCGCCACGGGGATGACCCTGCAGAGCGCGGGCCGCCTGATCGAGCACCCGGAGGCCGCGCGACGCGTACTGAGGGCCGTGGACGACCTGGACGAAACCATCAAGATCATTAGATCGGCCATCTTCGGACTGCGGACCCGTCCGGGCGGGGCCGAGGTCGGGCTGCGGGCACGTGTCGTACGCCTGGTGGGAGAGCAAACCCCGGCGCTGGGCTTCACGCCAGGCGTCCGCATGGAAGGACTGGTCGACACCGATGTGCCGCGCGAGGTGGCGGACCACATCGTGGCCGTGCTGTCGGAAGCGCTCGCCAACATCGCGCGCCACGCCCGCGCCGACCGGGCCCAGGTCGTTCTGACGGCCGAAGGCCATGAGGTGACCTTGACCGTCGCGGACAACGGTGTGGGTGTCCCGTCCGGCGGTCGGCGCAGCGGGCTGCGCAACATGGCCCAACGGGCGGAACAGTTGGGCGGCCACCTCGACGTGTCCAGGACCGGGGGCGGCGGTGCCACACTGCGGTGGTGGGTGCCGCTCCCCGCCGCCTAGGCGGAGCGAGGGCGGCCTGTCATGACGGACACGAAAGCGCCGGGGGACTCGGTGCCGTGCCAAGGGCCGGGCCGTTCCCCCATGTCCCGGCGCCGCTCGTCGGCGCAGCCTGAAGGTGTCGTCGCCCGACGCCCCCCTCGCTCGCGCGGCGCGCGTGATGGCCCGCCGAGGGGTCAAGCGACTGCCGGTGGTCGCCCCCGACGGCACGGTGCAGGGCATCGTCAGCCGGTCCGACCTTCTGGACGATGTGCGCTCGGCGGCGAGCGGAGCGGTCGAGAGGAGCTGAGCGGTCGAGACGAGTCAGCGGTAGGAGCTGAGCGGTCCAGACGCGGCACCGAGCGTCGATCGAGTGCGCCGATGGCGTCACCCGACGTCGGAGTCGGCGGCGGTGAGCCGGCAGTCCACGCCGATGACCCCCTCCACGCCCTGTACCAGGCGCGCGGCCAGCGGAATCCGTGTCGCGTCCGTGACGCGTCCCGTCAGGGTCGCGACGCCGTCCCTGACGACGATGTGCACGGGCTCGACCGGGGCCGGGAAGAGAACGTCGACGATGTCGCGGCGCATCTCGTCCGCCAGGTCGTTGTCGGGCCGCAGGAACACCTTCAGCAGATCCCCGCGACTGACCACGCCTTCGAGGACACCCACGGCGTTCACCACGGGTAGCCGTTTGACGTGCCGCAAGGCCATGATCCGTGCCGCCTCGGCGAGCGTGGCGTCCGCGTGGACAGTGACGGCCGGGGCGCTCATCAACTCCTCGGCGCAGACCGCCCCGGCCTTGGCGAGATCGGGCAGTCGGCGCATCTGGGTCATCCGGTCCGGGTCGCTGTCCCGGAACTCCTCCTTGGGCAGCAGGTCGGCCTCGGAGACCACCCCGATCACCCGCCCGTCGCCCTCCAGCACCGGAAGGGCACTGACCTTCCATTCCTCCATGCGCTCGACGATGTCCTTGAACAGGGTCCTGCGGCCCACCGCGACGACGGCACGCGTCATCACGTCACTGATCCGGTGCGGGCTGCTGTGCATGCCTTCCTCCCAAAGCCCTTCGGCTTCACCGACCGGGCGCGCGGTCACAACAGGTCACCACTGCCGTAGGGGGCGTAGAGGTCGAGCAGCCGCACCCGGGTGGCGTGCAGTCGCTGGGCGACCACACGCCCCACCCACTCCGCGACGGTCCTTCCGAACACAGGGTCCGCGGCGCACATCGTGCGTACCGACTCGGCGTCGAACTCCCAGGCCCGCACCGGGGTCATCGCCTCGGCGCCCAGGTGCCAGAGATATGGCGGGAAGTGCCACGACCAGCCGACCATCTCACCATGCCCCAAAGACTCGACGACGGCCGGTCGGCGGCCGGGCACATGCAGGTCGAGGGCGACGGTGCCGGTGCGCACGATCCAGAACCGGTCGGCGTGCCGACCCTCCTCGAACAGGCGGGTTCCGGCCTCGAAGGAGACCTCGCGGGCGAGGCGCATCAGCCGTTCGCGGTGTACGGGCTCGATCGCCGTGGTCATGGCGGTTGCGGAGGTCATCACACCGGTTCCCTTCATGGGCTGTTCATCTCAGCGTGCGCGACCTCGGGAGCCGGCGCCACGGGCCGCCCGGACCAGGTCGTGGGCCTTTCGGCTCATATCGCCGGCGTCTCGCCAAGCCGGTGCCACACGTGAACGAATCTTGTGCCGCGACCAGCTAGGGCCACCCGCGCCCCCGCAAGGGCCACCCGTGGCCCCGCACGGCCATCCCACCGATCCGAGTGTTGGCGTGCGGGGCAACGCGGCCGGCCCACCACAAGCGGTGTCCGGTGGGTTCCTCAGGTGCAGGTCGGCACACCGTCCAGCCAGGCCGGCCCCTGGATGTAGATGTTCGTCATCCATGCCTTGTAGTCGGGCAGGTAGGCCCAGGCGTCGTTGGTGTAGCCGTCGGAGGTGACGACCTCCGCGTGCTTCTGGCACTCGACCCGGATGGTGGTGGGGCCGGGGAAGGCGTAGACACGGCCGGCGCCGACGGAGGGTGCCGTCTTCGTCCAGACTCCGGTGCCCCAGGTCTGGAAGACATGCCCGGTGATCGCGCCGGTATTGACGCGCACGGCCCCGAAGTAGTCGCCGCCCAGGCGGACATCGCTGACCATCAGGTGCGTGCCGGACTGCTTCGCCTCGACCATCTTGCCCGCGCCGAGGTAGATCGCGATGTGGTGCAGGCTCTGCGAGGTGCCGTACGCCAGCAGATCACCCGGGAGGAGCGGGGCGGTGCCCTCGGCGGCGGTGAAGCGGGCGGCGGCGCGGACCGTGTAGTACTGCCGGCCGGCCACGCCGTTGAGGATGTCGGAGCCGGTGGCCTGCGCGTAGGCGTACCGGACCAGGCCCGAGCAGTCGAAGCCGAGCCGCTCGGGGTCGTGTTCGCTGGCCGGGTCGGTGGGGTCGACCTGGCCGTAGGTGGCGCCCGGCTGGGCGCCGTGGCCGCCGCCCCAGGTGTACCAGGTGCCCGCGTCGACCTGGGCGCAAGCCGCGGCGACCGCGCGTTCGGCGGCCGCGGAGCCGCCGGACGCGAGGACCCCGCAGCCGCTCGCCGCCGGGGCCGACGGTGCGGCGAGGGCCGCCGGCGCCGCCAGGAGAAGGGCGATGAGCCCGATGAGTGTGCCGATGATTCCGGTCCGCCGAAGCATGCCGGGTCCCCCGTTTTTCCGTGATGCGTGCATGGTCGTGCACCAGCGTGCCGACCCGACCCCGGCCGATCGAGACTCCTGTGTCACCCCAGTGCGAAGGGCAACGGGAAACTCCTGGGAAACCCCCTACCACCAGCGGAGTCCGGTCGCGCCGCCTCAGGGCCGCGCGCACGCGGGGGTGAAGGACACGGGCAGTCCCGGCACCAGCGCCTTGCGCTCCTGCGGACCGATCGCCTCGCGCAGTCGGCAGATCCGGGTGAGCTGGGCGCCGAGGTCCAGGTCCCACAGGCGTACGGTCCCGTCGTTGCTGCTGCTGGCCACGGTCCGCCCGTCCGGGTCGAACGCCACGCCCCACACCGCGTTGGTGTGCCCGGTGAGCGTGGCCCAGGGCCGCCGTCCGGGCACGTCCCAGAGCCGTATCGTACGGTCGCTGCCGCTGCTCGCGAGGAGTCGGCCGTCCGGGGAGAAGGCGATGCCGCGCACCGATCCGGTGTGGCCGGTCAGGGATGCCTCGGGGCGGCGGTGGCGGACGTCCCACAGACGGACCGTGCCGTCGTTGCCGCTGCTCGCGAGGGTCGATCCGTCGGGGCTGAAGGCCACCCCCCGTACGGCGCCGGTGTGGCCGGTGAGGGTGGCGAGCAGGCGGTGACCGGCCGTGTCCCACAGCCGTACCGTCAGATCGTCGCCGGCGCTGGCCAGGGTGCGGCCGTCCGGACTGAACGTGACATCGTTGGCGTAGTCCGTGTGACCGGTCAGAACGGCGAGTTGACGGCGGGTCGCCAGGTCCCA
This sequence comes from Streptomyces sp. IBSBF 3136, assembly GCF_036815105.1. Taxonomy (NCBI): domain Bacteria; kingdom Bacillati; phylum Actinomycetota; class Actinomycetes; order Kitasatosporales; family Streptomycetaceae; genus Streptomyces; species Streptomyces sp. IBSBF 3136. The sequence continues at coordinate 2,501 of NZ_JAJSZC010000069.1, read as the reverse complement.
CAGGCGGACCGTGCGGTCGGCGCCCGCGGAGGCGAGGGTGCGGCCGTCCGGCGCGAAAGCCACCGAGAACACGTCCCCGGTGTGGCCGGTCAGGGTCGCGAGCGCGCGGTGCGACGGGATGTCCCACAGGCGGACCGTGCCGTCCGAGCCCGCGGACGCGAGCGTGCGGCCGTCCGGCGCGAACGCGACCGAGAACACGCTTCCGAGGTGGCCCCGGAACGTCGTCACGACCCGGTGCCGGGCCGCGTCCCACAGCCGCACGGTGCGGTCCGCGTCGGCGGTGGCCAGGAGCTTTCCGTCCGGGCTGTACGCGGCCTGCGAGACCTCGGTGAACGGGCGCGCCCGCAGCACCGGGCCGCGCAGGTCCCACAGCACCACGGACTGGTCGAACCCGCCGGTGGCCAGGGTCGTCCCGGTGGAGTCGACGGCGACGGACATCACGTAGTCGGTGTGGCCCGCGAGGATCGCGGCCGGCCGGCCGGTGCGCACGTCCCACAGGCGGGTCGTGCCGTCGCCGCCCGCGCTGACGACCGTGGTGCCGTCCGGTGTGTAGGTGACCGCGTTGACGTCGTCGCTGTGTCCGGTGAGCGTGGCCGTGGCCCGGTGCGTGGCCACGTCCCACAGCCGTACGGTCCGGTCGACGCCCCCGGAGGCCACGCTCCGACCGTCCGGGGCGAAGGCGACCCCGAGCACTTCGTCGGTGTGCCCCGTGAGCACGGCCAGGGGGCGGGCCCGGTCGGTGTCCCACAGCCGTACGGTCCGGTCGGAGCCGCCCGAGGCCAGGGTCCGCCCGTCCGGGGCGTAGGCGAGCGCGTTGACGTGGCCGGTGTGGCCGACGAGCCGGGCCTCGGAGGGGTGGCCGCCGCCGGTGTCCCACAGCTGGACCGATCCGTCGTCGGCGGCGACGGCGAGGGTACGGCCGCGGGGGTCGAAGGCGAGCGCGTGGGCCCCTTCGGTGGCCGCGGGCAGCAGGGTCCGCAACCGGTGGCCGGCGGTGTCCCAGATCCGTACCGGCCCGTCCGTGGACGTCGCCGCGAGCGTGCGACCGTCCGGGCTGAAGGCGACGGAGCGGACCCGCCCGGGCACGCTCAGGGTCGCGGTGGTCCGGTGGTCGGTGATCCGGCGCAGTTGTACGGTTCCGTACGCGCCGGCCGTCGCCAGCAGTCCGCCGTCCGGGGCGAACGCGACCGCGTTGACGGGTCCGTGGCGGCCGAGGATGCGGGCGGAGAACGCCTGCGCCTGGGTGCTCAGCAGGGCCCCGCGCGCCTCGGGGGTGGGGTCGGCGCGGTAGGCCTCTTCGGCGAGCAGCATGGAGGCCTCGGGCTGGCCGCCGGCGAGGGAGGTGGACTGCACGGCGAGGGCCTGGGAGCGGGCGACGCGCTCCTGCTCGAGGGCACCGGAGCGCTGCTGGTAGGCGAGTCCGCCGGCGGTCACGGCCAGGCCGAGCAGGACGGCGAGGATGACGAACAGGCTCTGGCGTAACCGGACCTGACGTCTCAGCTGTAGACGGCGGGTGTCCTCCTCGGCCTGGCTGGCCCGCAGGAAGGCCTCTTCGCGCGGCCCGAGACGGCTGCGGCCGTCGAGTTCCTCGGCCCAGGTACGGACGGTGTCGAGGCGGGTGCCGCGGTAGAGAGCGGACGGGTCACGGCGCTCGTGCTCCCATTCGGCGGCGGCGTGGGCGAGTTGCTGGTGGATGAGGAGTCCGGCCCGGTCGGCGTGGATCCAGTCGCGCAGCCGGGGCCACGCGTGCAGCAGGGCCTCGTGGGTGATCTCGACGGTGTCCCGGTCCACGGTGATCAGCCGAGCCCGGACGAACACGTCGAGCGCGGTCGAGGCGGCGTCCGTGTCGCCGAGCTGTTCCATGAGGGTGCCGCGGCCGGTGCGGCGCCGGGTCGCGACGCTTCCGTCGTCGGCCACGTGGACGAGACGGGACAGGGCGCGCCGGATCGACTTCTGCTCGGCCGGGTACAGCTGGGCGAACACGGTCTCGGCGGTGCGGGCGATGGCGCCCTGGATGCCGCCCGTGCGCTCGTAGCCGGCCACCGTGAGGGTGGTGTCCTCGCGCTGCTGCCAGGTGGCGAGGAGGGCGTGCGAGAGGAGCGGCAGCGCGCCGGACGGCGTGCCGTCGGGGAGGGTGGCGCGGCTCGCGGAGGCCGGTTCCTCGCGCAGTCCCGCGTCGCGCAGGAGGAGGGGGACCAGGCCGGGTTCCATGGTGACGCCGGCGAGTTCGGCGGGGCGGGTGATGGACTCCCGCAGCTCCTCGACGGACATGGGGAGCAGGACGAACAGCCCATCGGTGAAGAGAGGGGCGAGTTCGGCGAGTTCGAGGCAGCGTCCGGAGAAGTCGGCGCGGACGCCGAGCACCACGACCGCCGCGTCCGGGCAGGTGGACAGCGCGCGCAGGGCCCGGACGAATGCCCGTCTCTCGTTCTCGTCGGAGCAGAGGGTGAACAGTTCCTCGAACTGGTCGACGAGCAGCACGGGCCGCAGGGGTGGCGGGG